>NZ_JBMKHT010000036.1:0-40014 GCF_049238165.1 Enterobacter cloacae complex sp. IR5422
CAGGGCCAAAATCAGCCACGAAGAGACGATTTTGGGCTGAAAATTGGAAAATTGAGCCACAGGACGTCGATAAAGGACGGTTTGGGGCGTCATATCGGGAGCTGCGGACCACTTAATCGCAACTTCCCTATTTATCTTCTGGCGGCAGACTTGAATTTAGTTGTAAATCGAAAATCCTTGCGCCTGATCCATACCCCCGGTTACACTAAGTATCTACAATTTGTTTTTGTGTAACTGATTGTTTTATAAAGCTTTGACTCGGGGTGCCCTTCTTTGTGAAGGCTGAGAAATACCCGTATTACCTGATCTGGATAATGCCAGCGTAGGGAAGTCAGATGCCTTCCCGGTCATCGCTTCTTCACGCAAGGCAGGAGCGAACCCATGCAGCCTGACCTGCTCGATTTACACGTTTTACACCACTTCCGAACCCGTTCTCCGCTGACCCACTGTATGACGAATGACGTCGTACAGACCTTTACGGCCAACGTTTTGCTGGCGCTTGGCGCATCTCCGGCGATGGTGATCGAGGCCGAAGAGGCCGAGCAGTTTGCCGCGATAGCCGATGCGCTGCTGGTTAACGTTGGCACGCTGACCGCGCTGCGCGCCCAGTCGATGCGTCGTGCTATTGAAAGTGCGGTAGCGGCAGGCAAACCCTGGACACTGGACCCGGTTGCCGTGGGCGCCCTGGCGTTCCGCACCCGGTTTTGCCATCAAATCCTTGCCCTGAAACCGGCCGCCATTCGCGGCAATGCTTCCGAAATCCTTGCCCTTGCCGGGATGAGCGCCGGCGGGCGCGGCGTCGATACGACCGATACCGCCGCCAGCGCGGTGCCTGCTGCCCAGGCGCTGGCCCGGCAGATCAATACGATTGTGGTGGTCACCGGCGAGGTGGACTACATCACGGACGGGCAACGTACCCGAACGGTAACCGGCGGTGACCCGCTGATGACGCGCGTGGTGGGCACCGGGTGCGCGCTCTCTGCCGTTGTGGCGGCGAGCTGCTCGCTGCCGGGTGACCGGCTGGATAACATCGCCGCCGCCTGCGGATGGATGAAGCGGGCCGGAACGGTGGCCGTTGCGCACTCGCGCGGCCCCGGCAGTTTTGCCAGCGCGTTCCTCGACGCGCTCTACACGCTGGAGGAGCAGGCATGAAGCGGATTAACGCCCTGACCATTGCCGGCACCGATCCCAGCGGCGGCGCGGGTATCCAGGCTGACCTGAAAACCTTCTCGGCGCTGGGCGCGTACGGCTGCTCGGTCATTACCGCGCTAGTGGCGCAAAACACGCGCGGCGTACAGTCGGTCTACCGGATTGAGCCAGATTTTATTGCCGCGCAGCTGGATTCGGTGTTCAGCGACGTGCGTATTGATACCACCAAGATCGGCATGCTGGCCGAAACGGACATTGTGGAAGCGGTGGCCGAACGGCTTAAGCGCTATCAGGTGCAAAACGTGGTGCTGGATACCGTCATGCTGGCAAAAAGCGGCGATCCGCTGCTCTCCGCCTCCGCCGTCGAGACGCTGCGCAATAAGCTGCTGCCGCAGGTAGCGCTCATCACGCCCAATCTTCCGGAAGCCGCCGCGCTGCTGGGCGCGCCGCACGCGCAAACTGAACGGGAAATGAAAGAGCAGGGCAATGCGCTGCTGGCGATGGGCTGCGGGGCGGTGCTGATGAAGGGCGGGCATCTTGATGATCCGGAAAGTCCGGACTGGCTCTTCACCCGCGACGGCGAAGTACGCTTTACCGCGCCGCGCGTGCAGACCAAAAATACCCACGGCACGGGCTGTACGCTCTCGGCCGCGCTGGCGGCGCTGCGCCCACGTCATAAAAGCTGGGCCGATACGGTTAGCGAAGCAAAAGCCTGGCTCTCGGCGGCGCTGGCAAAAGCCGATACTCTGGAAGTCGGTCACGGTATTGGGCCGGTACACCATTTTCATGCATGGTGGTAAGCCAGTATACTGGCAGAATACATCACGCCTGAGAAAACAGAGATGGAACAAGCGCATACCCGGTTAATCGCTCAACTGAATGAACGGATCGCCGCGCCCGATAACACGCCGCTGTACCTGAAGTTTGCCGAAACGGTAAAAAACGCGGTGCGCAGCGGGGTGCTGGAGCACGGGAATATTTTGCCCGGCGAGCGCGATCTGAGCCAGTTGACCGGGGTGTCGCGCATTACCGTGCGTAAAGCGATGCAGGCGCTGGAAGAAGAGGGCGTGGTGACGCGCGCCCGTGGCTATGGCACGCAAATCAACAATATCTTCGAATATTCGCTGAAAGAGGCGCGCGGTTTTTCCCAGCAGGTGGTGCTGCGCGGCAAGAAGCCGAATACGCTCTGGGTCAACAAGCGGGTGGTGAAGTGCCCGGAAGAGGTGGCGAACCACCTGTCGATCTCACCGGACAGCGAGGTCTTTTTGCTCAAGCGCATCCGCTATGTGGATGACGATGCGGTGTCGATTGAAGAGTCCTGGGTCCCGGTTGGGCTCATTCCCGATCCGGATGCGATTGGCATTTCGCTCTACGACTACTTCCGCAGCCAGAATATCTTCCCGCAGCGCACCCGCTCAAGGGTAAGCGCCCGCATGCCCGACAGCGAGTTTCAGGCGCACATTAAGATGGATGAAAAAATACCGGTGCTGGTGATCAAACAGGTTGCGCTTGACCAGCAGCACCGGCCGATTGAGTACAGCATCAGCTACTGTCGCAGTGATCTATACGTCTTTGTGTGCGAGGAGTAGTGCCTCGCGCGTCGGGGCGCAATCGCCGCCGCGGTGGCTGACCACCCATGACGCCACGGCATTCCCCAGCAGAACGGCATCTGCCAGCAACCATCCCGCAGCCAGCCCGGCCAGCGTGCCGCCCGCGTGGCTGTCGCCTGCACCAATGGTATCCACAACCGTCGCCGGAAACGCCGGAACAACGCCAGAGGCGTCGCCGTCATACCACGTAGCACCGTCTTTATCATGGCGCACAATCAGCGCGGCGCCAAAGCGCTGCTGCCACACTTCACCCAGGTTTTCAGCCTCTACGCCCAGTCTTTCAGCCGCGAGTTCCGCTTCCTGACGATTGAGCGACACAATTGGCCTGCAGGCCATGATTCTCTCCATCAGCGCATCAGGAACATCCGCGATGCGTGGGCCGAAATCGATAAAGGCCGTCACGTCCTGTAATCCCTCCAGCCAGCCTGTCAGCAGCTCGCCGCACGGCGCGGCCAGCTGGTAGCCGGAGAGATAAACCAGGCTGTTTTGCGGAACGTGAAGCGCATCCAGCCAGCGCTGCTGCCACTGGTTCTCCACGCCGCTAAAGGACATAAAGGTGCGTTCTCCGTCAGGCTCAACCAGCGCCAGGCACCAGCCGTTATCGCCCGTATCGGCCTCCACGGCGCTGTGCAGATCCTGCTTCGCCATGGCGTTGCGGATAATATCTGCCCACACGCCGTGCCCGACGGGTAGAGCGTTTTGCGCCGTAATGCCGAGCCGCTTCAGGGCAATGGCGATATTCAGCGCGCAGCCGCCAATATTCACGCCCTGCTGCTTAAGTTCGATATCGCACCCGCGCCAGGGCAGGGCGTAGGCGTCGGCGATGACGTCAATCACTGCGGCGCCCAGCACCGTCACCGGGCGCGTGGCGTGCAGATTTTCGAGACGTTGAGCAAATGCCTTCATACGCCCTCCCTTTGCTCCCTGAAGCGCAGCAGTTTCTCGCAATAATGGCCGAAGTTGAGCTGGTTGACGGCGTCGAGTTCGGCTTTGAGCGCCGGATCAATCGCCTGCACGCCGTGGAGCGCGCCGCAGATGGCCGTCGCCATGGCGCCAATAGTGTCCGTATCACCGCCCAGATTGGCGCATAAGATGGCGCAGCGGTTCGGGTCGGTTCCTGCCAGTTCCACCATCGCAATGGCCGCCGGAACGGACTCAATGGTGCTGGTTCCCGCGCCAATCAGCTGATAAACCTGCTCGCTGGCGGACTCAATACCGTTGGCTTCCCGTACGGTCTTAAGCGCCAGCTCAATACGTGCCGCCAGCGACGCGCTGAAGGTGGTGGTTTTCATCTCCTGCGCATAGCGGGCGATCCCCGGCAGGGCATCAACGATGTTCTGCCAGCTTTCGCCGTCGATGGCGCGGGAAACCGCCCAGGCCATCACCACCGCGCCGGCAATCGCGAGGTCCGATTTATGGGTCGGGCTGGAGGCCTGCGCCACCTGTTCAACAAAGTGTTCCAGCCGCGTCGCCGGAAGGAGACAGCCCAGCGGGGAGGCGCGCATCGCCGCCCCGTTGGTCACGCCGTTGTTTTCCAGCGCGCTGACCGGCTTCCCGTCACGAATCGCATTCAGCGCGATTTTGGAAGTGGGGCCAAGCACGTTCTTGTTGAACGCGTCGAAATCGAGCGCCCAGTTCAGGATATGCTTGCCGATAACGTCTGCGTTAATCTCCCCGTCGCACTCGATGATCGCATCGGCCAGGCACAGCGCCATTGAGGTATCGTCTGTAAACTCTGCCTGCCTGAAATAGCAGGCCGCGTTATTTTCTGCCGGGCCGGGTAAAAAGCGGTCGATCCAGCCGAAGTGCGCCTTGACGCGCTTTCTCGGCCACAGCTCCGACGGCATGCCCATCGCATCCCCTAACGCCTGCCCGTAAAGGGCACCGAGAATACGTTCTTGTTTCATTTAACTTCCCCTTGTGTCAGCGCGGCATCGCCATCAACCACCGCAATTGCAGCGATCTCTTTGTCCGATTCGCGGAAAAACAGCATAAACAGCACGGCAATCACGGCAATCATGATTGCGCCAAATGTCCACATTCCGGCCCAGTTGAAGGTCAGCCCATTCACCGGCTCTTTGTAGGCGAACATTTTTTCCATCATCACGCCGCCCAGGCGGTAACCCAGCAGGCTACCAAAGCCCTGACAGCAGAGCGTAATCAGGCCCTGCGCGGCGGTGCGCATATGCACCGGCGCTTTTTTATCCACGTAGATATATGCGGTGACGTAGTAGAAGTCGTAGCTCACGCCGTGCAGCAGAATGCCGAGGAACAGCAGGGCGTAGGTGAAGTACTGTTCCGCACCGCCGTAAACGAAGAACCCGTAGCGGATGGCGGCGGTAATCAGACCCAGCAGCAAGACCTTCTTAATACCAAAGCGTTTGGTAAAGAACGGCAGCGCCAGCATAAAGAAGATTTCAGAGAACTGGCCGAGCGTCATCCAGCCGGTGGCGTTTTTCATCCCCACTTCAGTGAGATAGCCGTTGGCGAAAATGTAGTAGAAGGCCAGCGGCATGGCGAACAGGAACGAGCAGAAGAAGAACACGAGGAAGTTTCTGTCGCGCAGCAGGATCAGCGCGTCCAGCCCCAGCATCACTTTGAAGTCCAGCTTGCCGGTGCTCTTCGGCGGTGTGTTCGGCAGGAAGAGGGCAAAGACGCCGAGCAGGGCGGAGCTGGCGGCGGTCATCAGCAGGGGAATATTGGTATCGGAAATATCGCTATAGCCCAGCATCTGCGGCAGGAAGCCGCACGCCAGACCGGAGGCTATCCAGCCGAGGGTGCCCATCACGCGGATACGCGGGAAGTCGGCCTCGACGTCGTCCACGTTCGCGAAGGCAATGCTGTTGGTCAGCGCGATGGTGGGCATGTAGGTCAGGGAGTAAACCAGCAGCAGCGGGAAGAAGGTGCTGAACTGGGTTTGCTGTGCCGCGAAGTACATCAGAATCGCGCCGGCAAACATCAGCACCGCCAGCACTTTCTGCGCGGCGAAGAAGCGGTCCGTCAGCGAGCCGACCAGAATTGGGGAGAGGATAGCGGCAATGGCGGTACAGGCATAAGACCAGCCGATTTCCCCGGCGGTAAAACCGCTTTTGCTCAGCCACAGCCACAGCGGCACAAACCACGCGCCCCAGATAAACCATTCAACAAACATCATGAATGACAGTTGGACTTTCGTTTTCATTTTTTAATCCTGCATGTCAGAGAGGGTACGCCTTTAACATACCATTCAATAATACCTTTTAAATACCTTTGTGGCGATTGTTTGATCAATGTAACAGTTTTGTTGTACACGAATCGAGCCAGCAGATTGTGCTGAAAAAAATTGCAAAGGGTGGAAAATCTGTTAAGTCGGTACCAGGCTTAGTCTGCCCATAAAAGATGGGACTGGATAAACGCACACCGACATGACGTCGAACTTACGGGAGTATCACATGACTGATATTGCGCAGTTGCTTGGCAAAGACGCCGACAGCCTTTTACAGCATCGTTGTATGACCATTCCAGCCGACCAGCTTTACCTGCCTGGTCATGACTACGTTGACCGCGTGATGGTCGATAACAACCGTCCGCCTGCCGTGCTAAGAAATATGCAGACGCTCTATAACACCGGGCGGCTCGGCGGCACCGGATATCTCTCTATTCTGCCGGTAGACCAGGGCGTTGAGCACTCGGCGGGCGCCTCCTTCGCGGCGAATCCGCTCTATTTCGATCCGAAGAACATTGTTGAGCTGGCGATTGAAGCGGGCTGTAACTGCGTGGCGTCCACCTACGGCGTGCTGGCCTCCGTCTCGCGTCGCTATGCCCACCGCATTCCGTTCCTCGTGAAGCTGAACCACAATGAAACCCTGAGCTACCCCACCGAATATGACCAGACGCTCTATGCCAGCGTCGAGCAGGCGTTCAATATGGGGGCGGTTGCCGTTGGGGCGACCATCTATTTTGGCTCAGAACAGTCTCGTCGTCAGATTGAAGAGATCTCTGCGGCGTTTGAGCGCGCGCACGAGCTGGGTATGGTGACCGTGCTGTGGGCGTACCTGCGCAACTCGGCGTTCAAAAAAGATGGCGTGGATTATCACGTGTCGGCTGACCTGACCGGGCAGGCGAACCACCTGGCGGCGACCATCGGCGCGGATATCGTGAAGCAGAAAATGGCCGAGAATAATGGCGGATATAAAGCAGTGAACTTTGGTTACACCGATGACCGCGTTTACAGCAAGCTGACCAGCGATAACCCGATCGACCTGGTGCGCTACCAGCTGGCGAACTGCTACATGGGCCGCGCAGGGCTGATTAACTCCGGCGGCGCGGCGGGCGGCGATACTGACCTGTCAGACGCGGTGCGTACTGCGGTTATCAACAAACGCGCGGGCGGCATGGGGCTGATCCTTGGCCGTAAGGCGTTTAAGAAATCGATGGCTGACGGCGTGAAGCTGATCAATGCAGTACAGGACGTTTATCTGGACAGCAAAGTCACGATTGCCTGACCTGAGGGCGAAGCGTAGGCCGGGTAAGGCGTAGCCGCCACCCGGCAATACCATCAGCGCAAAAGCACACAGTCTGGCGGCAACCGACACTGCAGCGCGCCGGGCAACACCTCAATGCGGAACTGCGTCCCGCTGAGCGGTTCCCCGTCGAGGTTAAAGGTCATCCCATGAGGGGCATTTACCTCAAACCACGCCGATTTCCCGTCAATGATATTCGGACTCTCTTCCGGCTGCGTCAGCGTGGTAAACAGCGCGGGCAGCAGGCCGTCACCCGTGAAAATCCGCAGCTGTAGCTGACCGTCATTGATCAGCGCCTCCGGGCACAGCTGCTGCCCGCCGCCGGCCTGACGACCATTACCGATGCCAATCACCAGCGCGTCGCCCTGCCACTGGAAATCTTCGCCGCGAATTTCGCAGCGGTCAGGCTTGAGGGTATCCATGCGCATCAGACCGTGGATCAGATACGACACGCCGCCCAGCGCAGCCTTGAGTTTTTCCGGCGTTTCGCTGGTGATGCGCGTGCCGAACCCGCCGGTGGCCATATTAATAAAGCAGGTTTTGTCATTCACCTGCGCAATATCTACCGCGGTCGCTTTACCGAGGATCGCCAGCTGAAGCGCTTTCTCTAACGCCTCGGGGATCCCGGCGCTGGTGGCAAAATCATTGGCGGTGCCGAGCGGTAAAATGCCCATCACCGGGCGGTCTGCCGGGGGCAGGTCGATCAGCGCTGACGCGATCTCATTGATGGTGCCATCGCCGCCGCCGGAAATGATGGTCTCAACGCCAAGCCCGAGGGCTTCATTGATATAGCGTGCCGCGTCGCCTTTTTCCCATGTTACTCTTACGTGGATGCGCGCGCCGTCGTCACGCAAACCCTGAATGGCCTGACGCAGCAGATCGTTGCCTGCACTTTTGCCGTTGAGAATCAATAAACTGTCTGGATAGGTTGCCATCCGCGCTGCTCCCTTTTTTAGCGTTAGTAAGAGTGTATAGCAGAGAGGGAAAAAGCGGGTAAGAACAGGATGAAAGGAACAAAACAGGCACAAAAGCGCGTTACACTTCAGCGATGAGATTAATGTAATCACAGGAAAGTGATGATGAATAAAATTTTGGTAAGCGCGTGCCTGATGGGCTTCAGGGTCCGTTATAACGGAAGTGAAAAAGCGCGAATGAACGAGCAACTCGCTCGCTGGCAACAGGAACAACGTCTGGTTATCCACTGCCCAGAGCTTGCAGCCGGGTTGCCTGTGCCTCGTCCACCGGCAGAGATTATGTCTGCTGATGGGAAAAACGTGATGCTCGGGCAAGCCAGAATTATGGAAAATACCGGGCAGGACGTGACCGCACATTATCAGCTTGCAGCCTGGCTCGCGCTACGCGCTGCTCAGGCGTCGGGGTGTAGCGCTGCATTGTTAACCGATGGCAGCCCAACGTGCGGCAGTGAGTTTATTTATGACGGATCGTTTCGCGGTATACAGAAAGCGGGGAGGGGGGTTGCGGCATCGTTGCTCGCAGAGCATGGGATCGCCGTGTTCTCAGAGAAGCAAATCGACGAACTCATTGCCTGGGTTGAGGAGAGAGAAGGCAAAAAATAAGCCCGCGTAAGGGAGATTACGCAGGCTAAGGAGGTGGTTCCTGGTACAGCTAGCATTTATGGGTTATGTTTTTCAGCGGGGGGATAATACCCGTATTGAACGAAGCGGTATGTGATCCGATTCTAAGAATTATCCCAGCGCGAAAAAATTTCCCTGATTGACTATTTGCCGTGTGGGTTTCGGGTGCTTTCACCGTTGAAGTTACGCATCAGCAGCGCGAACTTCAGCTCCACCTCTTCCGGAACCGGCAGCCAGACGGTGTGCCCGTCGCCCGGCGCGACCTCAATCGCTTCGCCTTTGCCGTTTTCCAGATGCTCCAGCGTGAAGTTCATGTTGCCCTGCGGGGTCATCAGCTCCAGGCTGTCGCCTTTGGTAAACTTGTTTTTCACCGCCACGGCCGCCAGCGCGCCTTTGCGCTCGCCGGTGAAGTCACCGACAAACTGCTGGCGCTCGGAAACGGAGTAGCCGTGCTCGTAGTTCTGGTAGTCGTCGTGGGTATGACGGCGCAGGAAGCCTTCGGTATAGCCGCGGTGCGCCAGGCCTTCCAGCGTTTCCAGCAGGCTGGTATCGAACGGTTTACCGGCAGCCGCATCGTCGATGGCTTTACGGTACACCTGTGCGGTACGCGCGCAGTAGTAATAGGATTTGGTGCGGCCTTCAATCTTCAGGGAGTGCACGCCCATCTGGGTCAGGCGCTCGACGTGGGCGATGGCGCGCAGATCTTTCGAGTTCATGATGTAGGTGCCGTGCTCGTCTTCAAAGGCGGTCATGTACTCGCCCGGACGTTTGGCTTCTTCAATCATAAACACGCTGTCGGTTGGCGCGCCGATGCCCAGCGTTGGCTCGACGTTAGTCACCGGGATCGGCTCGTGCTTGTGGACGATGTTGCCGATGTCGTCCTCTTTGCCTTCCTGGACGTTATATTCCCAGCGGCAGGCGTTGGTGCAGGTGCCCTGGTTCGGGTCGCGCTTGTTGATATAGCCTGAGAGCAGGCAGCGGCCGGAGTAGGCCATGCACAGCGCGCCGTGAACGAAGATTTCGATTTCCATATCCGGCACCTGGGTGCGGATCTCTTCGATCTCTTCCAGCGAAAGCTCGCGGGACAGGATGACGCGGGTCAGCCCCATCTGCTTCCAGAATTTCACCGTCGCCCAGTTGACGGCGTTAGCCTGTACGGAGAGGTGAATATCCATCTCCGGGAAGTTCTCCCGAACCAGCATGATTAAACCCGGGTCCGACATGATCAGCGCGTCCGGCCCCATATCCACCACCGGCTTCAGGTCACGGATGAACGTTTTCAGCTTGGCGTTGTGCGGCGCGATGTTGACCACCACGTAGAATTTTTTACCCAGAGCGTGCGCCTCGTTGATGCCGAGCTGCAGGTTCTCGTGGTTGAATTCGTTGTTACGCACGCGCAACGAGTAGCGCGGCTGGCCCGCATACACGGCGTCGGCGCCATAGGCGAAAGCGTAACGCATATTTTGCAGCGTTCCCGCCGGGGAAAGGAGTTCCGGTTTAAACATGTTTGTTCTCGTTCTGATGACAGGTCAGATCCGCGTGCACCTGGTGCAGCGGTAAGGGGAGATCCCCCACATTAAGGGCGGGCATTGTAGCGCTGCGGGGCAGGGAGGTAAAGTTATTGTGCCGGGTGGCGGTTTCGCCTTACCCGGCCTGGATTGACTAGCGGCTCACTAGGCAATCCTGCACGCATCCGCTTCCCAGCGATACCCCACGCCATACACCGCGCGGATAAACGACTGCTCGGCGTCCAGCGCCTCCAGCTTGCGGCGCAGGTTTTTGATGTGGCTGTCGATGGTGCGGTCGGTCACCACGCGGTAATCGTCATACAGATGGTTCAGCAGCTGTTCGCGGGAGAAGACTTTTCCCGGCTCGTGGGAGAGGGTTTTCAGCAGGCGGAACTCAGCAGGCGTCAGGTCCAGCAGCTTGCCGCGCCAGCTCGCCTGGAAGCGGCTTTCATCCACAATCAGCGGACTTTCGGCGTCCAGCACCTGAAGCTCGCGCTGCGGCCTGCAGCGGCGCAGAATGGTTTTCACGCGGGCGACCACTTCACGCGGGCTGTAGGGTTTGCAGATATAATCGTCAGCGCCGATTTCGAGCCCCAACAGGCGGTCAATCTCTTCAATTTTGGCGGTGACCATGACGATCGGTACGTCGGAGAAGCGACGAATTTCCCGGCACAGGGTCAATCCATCTACCCCTGGCAGCATTAAATCCAGCAGGATCAGGTCCGGCGGGGTCTGGCGCACGTAGGGCAGCACCTGGTCGCCGTGGCCGATCAGTGACGGGGCATAGCTGGCCGCGCGTAAATAGTCGATCAGCAGCTGTCCCAGCTTGGGTTCGTCTTCGACGATCAAAATGCGCGGCGTGTTTTCGTCAATCGGTAACTCGGTCATACTTCTCTCGATAAATCCCGTTCCAGAGGTAACTCTACTGTAATGCTAACCCCGCCAAAAGGCGAATGGGCGGCGCGGATCGTGCCATTATGCGCCTCGACGATGTTAACGCAAATCGCCAGCCCCAGGCCGGAGCCGCCGCTGGCGCGATTGCGGGAGCCTTCGGTACGGTAAAAACGTTCAAACAGTTTTTCCAGCTGCGCGTCCTGCACGCCGGGGGCGGAATCCGCGAAGGTGAGGGCAAAGCGCCCGTTGTCCTGCCTGCCGGAGATATGCAGCCCGCCGCCGCTGTCGGTGTAGCGCAGGCTGTTTTCCAGCAGGTTGTTGAACAGCTGCATCAGCCGATCTTTGTCGCCAAACACCACCGCGCTGTCCGGCAGGGAGAGGTCGATTTTCAGGTTGCGACTGGCAAAGCGTTCGCGGAAGGCGCCGCTCGCTACTTCCAGCACGTTAATGACGTCTACGGGCGCCTTCTGGTAGGCCAGCGCGCCTTCGTCGGACATGGAGAGCTGGTGGAGATCGTCCACCAGCTTGGTGAGCGTGCCCACCTCCGCCTGCAGAGAGGCCACCGATTCCGGCGTAAACTGGCGCACGCCGTCCTGAATGGCCTCCAGTTCGCCGCGCAGCACCGCCAGCGGCGTACGCAGCTCGTGCGAGATATCGGCCATAAAGTCGCGGCGCATCTGCTGGTTTTTTTCAAGCGTGCTGGCGAGCTGGTTAAAGTCCTGCACCAGCTTGCCCAGTTCGTCCTGGCTGCGGGTATCGACGCGGGTGGTGAAATCCCCCGCGGCCAGCTTGTGCGTGCCCTCCACCAGCCGTTTCACCGGGGCGAGCAGACCGCGCGCCAGCGGGAAGGTGGCGAGCGCGGCGAGTAGCGTGGAGAGGGCGACAATCAGCCAGCTGGTCCGGCGCTGCTGGCGGTCAAAGTTGATGTCGGTGTTGCGCGTCAGGCGCTCCACCGGCGAGGCGATCACCCAGCCGACGGTCGCGTTATTCACTTTAATCGCCCGACGGGTGCCGTCCGGCGGTATCGGCGCGCGCGGGCCAACCAGGGGGCGCATGTCCTGGTCGATCACCCAGAACTGGGTGCGCCAGCCGTGCGGCGGCATGCCCGGGCCCGGACGGTCGTCACCGGTATCGTGCTCCAGCGAGCGCAGAATCTGGAAAATAAAGCGATCATTGTTGCGCAGAAAACGCCAGTTGCCGTGCTGGGCGTACTGTTCACTCAGCGCATCGCTTAAGCCCTGCAAACGTTGCTCATTGCCATGCTTGATGTAATCAATAAAGCCGCGCTCAAAGCTGATGCGCACCGCCCAGTGCATGGTGATCAGCAAAACGATACAGGTGGCAAAAATCGCCAGAAAGAGCTTGCCGGTAATTCCCGGACGCCAGAATTTCATGAGCCACTCCTTTTGCCGCGCCTAATCACGACGTTCTTGCTGGTATCATCCGGCACGCGGGCGAAGATGAACGCGGGCAGGGCGATGATGACCGCCATGCTGAGGTAGGTATACATAAAGACCTGATGCGCCACCGGCGTGTCGACGCTGAGATGGTGCTGGCCGTACATGCCGAGCAGCAACCCCGCGATCGTCACGCCCACGCTCATGGAGAGCTGCATAATCATCGACAGCAGGCTGTTGCCGCTGCTCGCCAGATCGTCCGGCAGGTCCTTCAGCGTCAGGGTATTCATCGACGAGAAGCGCATGGAGTTGATGATCCCCTGGCAGAACAGCACCAGCGGCAGGACGTAGTACCAGCCCATCAGCGCCACGGCCATAAACAGCAGGCTGACCAGCGCCAGCCCCAGCGTGGCGGCCACCAGCACGTGACGGTAGCCAAAGCGGTTCACCACCTGCACCACCATCCGCTTCATCCCCATGCTGCCCAGCACCATTGGGATCATCATCAGGCCCGCGTGGAATGGCGAAAAGCCCATGCCAATTTGCAGAAACACGGGCGTCATAAACGGCAGCATGCCGCTGCCGACGCGTCCGGCAAAGCTGCCGAACAGCCCGAGACGGTAGGTAGGGTTTTTAAACAAGTTCAGGCTGAACAGCGCCTGGTCATTGCCGCGAGCATGCCACAAATACCCTGCAATGGTGGAAATGCCGATAACCACCAGCAACCCGAGCATCAGGGTCGAAATCCCCAGCCCCTTTTGCCCGTCGAGTGCCAGGGTAAGCGTGGCCATGCCCGCCGCCAGCAGAATAAAGCCGAAGAAATCAAAGCGCCGGGTCTGCATTTTGTAGTTCGGCATCAGCGTCAGGGTAGCGATGGCGCCGATGATGCCCACCGGCAGATTGATTAAGAAGATCCAGTGCCAGGAGGCGTACTCCACCAGCATACCGCCCAGCGCAGGCCCAAGCAGCGGCCCCACCTGGCCGGGCAGGGTGACAAAGGTCATCGCCGCCATGTACTGCTCGCGCGGTACAATCTTCATCACCGTTAGTCGCCCGACGGGCACCATCATCGCCCCACCTACGCCCTGCAGCACGCGCGCCATGACCAGTTGGTCGAGGGTGTTGGCCTGCGCGCAAAACAGCGAGCCGGTGGTAAACAGCACGATGGCGGTGAAGAAGATATTCCGCACGCCGACCTTATCGGCCAGCCAGCCGCTGGCGGGCAGCATCACGGCAACCGTCAGCACGTAGGAGACAATCACCATGTGCATATGCAGCGGGCTCTCCCCGAGGCTTTTCGCCATCGAGGGGAGGGCGGTGTTGACGATGGTCGTATCCAGCGACTGCATAAAGAAGCCGAAGGCGACTATCCATAATTGCCAGCGAACGTTGCTGGGAAGCTCTGTCATTTATCCGGTCACCGTAGTTCTGTTTTTACGCGAAAAGCGCAGCCGCAGGCGGTCGAAGAATAGATAGACCACCGGCGTGGTGTACAGCGTCAGCAGCTGGCTCATCACCAGGCCGCCGACAATGGTGATCCCCAGCGGCTGGCGCAGCTCTGAGCCGTCGCCGCCCGAGATCACCAGCGGCAGCGCGCCAAACAGCGCCGCCAGGGTGGTCATCATGATCGGACGAAAGCGCAGCAGGCAGGCCTGGAAGATGGCCTCTTCCGGCGAGAGGTTGCCGTTGCGCTGGGCGTCCAGCGCGAAGTCCACCATCATGATGGCGTTTTTCTTCACGATGCCGATCAGCAGCATGATCCCGATGAGCGCGATAAGGCTGAACGGCGCCCCGAACAGCTCCAGCGCCAGCAGCGCCCCCACGCCCGCTGACGGCAGCGTCGAGAGGATGGTCAGCGGGTGCACGTAGCTTTCATACAGCACGCCCAGCACAATATAGACCGTGGCGATGGCGGCCAGAATCAAAATCACCTGCGAGTTCATCGTCTCCTGGAATACCTGCGCGGTCCCGGCAAAGCTGCCGCGCACGGTGGACGGCACGCCAAGCTGGGTCATCGCGCGGTTGATCGCGTCGCTGGCCTCGGAAAGTGACGAACCGGCGGGCAGGTTAAAGGAGATGGTCGACGCCGCCGACAGCCCCTGATGGTTCACCGACAGCGGCGCGTTGGCAGGCTGCCAGCTGGCAAAGTACGAGAGCGGAATCGCCTTGCCGTCGTTGTTGATGACAAACATTTTGTCCAGGGCGCTGATGTCCTGGGTGTAGCGCGGGTCAACCTCCATCACCACCTTGTACTGGTTCATCGGCTGGTAGATGGTGGAGATCTCGCGCTGGCCGAAGGCGTTGTTCAGCAGGCTGTTGGCGGCTTCAACGTTAATGCCCAGCCGCGACATGGTTTCGCGGTCATAGGTCAGGGCCATCTCGGCGCCGTTGTCCTGCTGATCGGAGTTCACGTCCGCCAGTTGGGGCAGGGCGGCCAGCGCCTTGCGGATCTTCGGCTCCCACTCGCGCAGGGCGGCTAAATCATCCGAGAGTAACGTGTACTGATAGCTGGCGTTCGCCTGTCGCCCGCCGACGCGGATATCCTGAACGGCCATCAAAAACAGGTTGGCTCCGGGCTCTTTGGCGAGCTTCACCCGCAGGCGGTCAATCACCTGCTGGGCGGTTTCGTTGCGCTCGCCGCGCGGTTTGAGGGTAATAAACATCATCCCGCTGTTGACGCGCGACCCGCCGGTAAAGCCAGTGACGTTATCCACGGCTTTGTCTTCCCGAATGATCTTCATAAAGTCCTGCAGCTTGCCGCGCATCGCCTGGAAGGAAATGCTCTGGTCCGCCTGAATGCCGCCCATCAGCACGCCGGTATCCTGCTCCGGGAAGAAAGTTTTCGGGATGGTAATATACAGCCACACGTTGAGCACGATGGTGCCGATCAGCACCAGGCCGACCAGCCTTGTGTGGTTCAGCACCCACTTCAGCGATTTGCCGTAGCCTTCCTGCATCGCCATCAGCACGCGGCCAAAGCCTTTGCGGCGCGGCTGCGAGTGCGGCTTGCTGCGCTTGAGCATCCAGCCGCACATCATCGGCGTCAGCGTTAAGGAGATGACCAGCGAAATGCCAATGGCAACCGACAGCGTGACGGCAAACTCGCGCAGCAGCCTGCCCGGTAGCCCGCCCATCAGCAGCAGCGGCAGAAAGACCGCCACCAGCGACAGGCTCATGGAGAGTACCGTAAAGCCCACCTCGCGCGTGCCCTGCAGCGCGGCCTGCAGCGGTTTCACGCCCGCTTCCAGATGGCGGGAAATGTTTTCCAGCACCACGATGGCGTCATCCACCACGAAGCCGGTGGCAATCGTCAGGGCCATCAGCGACAGGTTGTTGAGGCTAAACCCGCACAGGTACATGGCGGCAAAGGTGCCGATCAGCGAGACCGGCACGGCCACCGCCGGGATCAGCGTCGCGCGGCCGGATCGCAGGAACAGGAAGACCACCAGGATCACCAGCGCGACGGAGATCACCAGCGTTTGCTCCACCTCTTCCAGCGAGGCGCGAATCGTCGGGGAGCGATCCTGAGCAATTTGCAGATCGATTGCTGCCGGGATGGTCTCCTGCAGGTCCGGGAGACGGGCGCGAATGCTGTTCACTGTCTCGATAATGTTCGCTTCCGGCAGCTTGCGGATCATCAGCAGAATCGCCGGCTTGGCGTTGGTCATCCCGGCGTTGCGTACGTCCTGCACCGAGTCGGTGACGCTGGCCACGTCGCTTAAGCGCACCGCCGCGCCGTTGTTGTAGTGAATAATGAGCGGCTGATATTCCGCCGCGGTTTTCAGCTCGTCGTTGGTGTGGATCTGCCAGCGGTGGCTGTTGTCCTCAATCGCCCCCTGCGGTTTACGCACGTTGGCGTTGCTGATGGCGGAGCGCACGTCATCCAGCGACACGCCCTGGCTAAACAGCGCCTGCGGGTTTAACCCCACGCGCACGGCGGGCAGGGAACTCCCGCCGACGCTCACGTCCCCGACGCCGTTAATTTGAGAGATGGTCTGCGCCAGCTGGGTGGACGCAAAGTCGTACAGCTGCCCCTGCGAGTACGTATCCGAGGTCAGCGTCAGGATCATGATCGGCGCGTCGGACGGATTGGCCTTGCGGTAGGTCGGACGGCTCGGCATCCCGCTCGGCAGCAGGCTCTGTGCGGCGTTGATGGCCGCCTGCACGTCGCGCGCCGCGCCGTTGATATCCCGGTCGAAGCTGAATTCCAGAATAATGCGCGTGCTGCCCAGCGAGCTGCTGGAGGTCATCTCGTTGACCCCCGCAATCCGCCCGAGCGAGCGCTCCAGCGGCGTGGCAACGGACGAGGCCATGGTTTCCGGCGAGGCGCCCGGCAGCGAGGCGCTGACCATGATCACCGGGAAGTCCACCTGCGGCAGGGGGGCCACCGGCAGCAGCCGGAAGCCCAGCACGCCGCAGAGGGTAATGGCGAGCGAGATTAAAATCGTCGCCACCGGGCGATAAATGAAGAGGGCGAAAAACTTCACTTATGCCTCCTCTTCACGCTTCGGGAAGCGGCTTTTGGTCCATAGCGCCAGGCGGTCAAACAGCAGGTAGATCACCGGCGTGGTGAACAGCGTCAGCACCTGGCTCACCAGCAGACCGCCGACCATGCCGATACCCAGCGGACGGCGCAGCTCCGCGCCGACGCCCGTGCTGAGCATCAGCGGCAGCGCGCCCAGCAGGGCGGCCAGCGTGGTCATCAGGATGGGGCGAAAACGCAGCAGGCAGGCCTGGAAAATCGCATCGCGCGGCGACATGCCCTGCTCGCGCTCGGCGGCCAGGGCGAAGTCGATCATCATGATGGCGTTTTTCTTCACGATCCCGATGAGCAGGATGATACCGATGATGGCAATCACGTCCAGCTCGCTGCCCGCCAGCATTAATGCCAGCAGTGCCCCCACGCCCGCCGTCGGCAGGGTAGAGAGGATGGTGATCGGGTGGATAAAGCTTTCGTACAGCACGCCGAGCACGATGTACATCGCCACGACCGCCGCCACGATCAGCCAGATGGTGTTGCCCAGCGCGGCCTGGAACGCCAGGGTGCTGCCCTGGAACTGGGTCTGAATATCAGCCGGGAAGCTTACCGCTTTTTCCGCCGCCTGAATGGCCTCCACCGCTTCACCCAGAGAGTAATTGTCCGGCACGTTAAAGGAGATGGTGGTGGACGGGAACTGATCCAGATGGTTAATCGACAGCGGGGTATAGCGTTCTTCCACCGTGGCAATCGCGCTCAGCGGCACAATGCCGCCGTCTTTGCTGGTCAGGCGCACCGAGTCCAGCCCCGCCAGGCCGGGCGTGTTGTCGGTGTTGTGCTCCAGCACCACGCGATACTGGTTCGCCTGGGTGTAGATGGTGGAGATCAGACGCTGACCGAAGGCGTTGTACAGGGCGTTATCCACGTCCGCCATGGTGATGCCCAGACGGCTGGCAGCGTCGCGGTTGACGTTCACATACGCCGCCAGCCCTTTGTCCTGCCAGTCGCTGCTGACGTCGGCGAGCTGCGGCAGGGTTTTGAGTTTATCCACCAGCTGCGGCACCCAGGTGCTGAGCGCGTCCAGCGAGGTGGCCTGCAGCGTGAACTGGTACTGCGTGCGGCTGACCTGGGTATCGATGGTCAAATCCTGAATCGGCTGCAGGTACAGCTCAACGCCCGGCACGCGGGCGACGGCGCTTTGCAGCCGCTCAATGACGGCGTTGACGCGATCGTCGCGCTCATCGAGCGGCTTAAGGTTGATCTGCAGACGCGCGCTGTTGAGCGACGGGTTGGTGCCGTCCACGCCGACGTAAGCGGTCAGGCTCTCTACCGCCGGATCCTTCATGATGATGTCAGATACCTGCTGCTGGCGCTGCGCCATATTGGCAAAAGAGACCGACTGTGGGGCCTGAAGCGTGCCCTGAATAATGCCGTTGTCCTGGATCGGGAAGAAGCCTTTCGGAATGAAAATCCACAGCATCACGCTGAGCGCCAGGGTTCCCAGCGCCACGCCGAGCGTGGCCCACGGGTGGTTGAGGACTTTCGCCAGCACGCGACCGTAGGCGGCAATAATGCGCTCGAACATGCGCTCGGAGGCGCGCGAGAAGCGGTTTTGCTTGCGCAGCGACGCGTGGCTCAGCATGCGGGCGCACATCATCGGCGTCAGGGTCAGCGACACCACGGCGGAGATCAGAATGGCGACCGCCAGCGTCACGGCAAACTCGCGGAACAGACGCCCGACGATATCGCCCATAAACAGCAGCGGGATCAGCACCGCAATCAGCGAGAAGGTCAGCGAGATAATGGTAAAGCCGATTTCACCTGCGCCTTTCAGCGCGGCGGCCAGCGGTTTCTCACCTTTCTCGATATAGCGCGAGATGTTCTCGATGACGACGATGGCATCATCCACCACGAACCCGGTGGCGATGGTGAGCGCCATCAGCGTCAGGTTGTTAATCGAAAAATCGAGGAACACCATCACCGCAAAGGTGCCGACCAGCGAGAGCGGTACGGCGACGGCGGGAATAATGGTCGCCGGAACGTTGCGCAGGAACAGGTAAATGATCATCACCACCAGCGCAATCGCCAGCATCAGCTCAAACTGGGTGTCGGTGACCGACGCGCGAATGTTGGTGGTACGGTCGGAAAGCACCTTCACGCTGACCGATTTCGGCAGGCTTTCGATCAGCTGCGGCAGCATGGTACGGATGCTGTCGGCGGTTTCGATGATGTTGGCACCCGGCTGGCGCTGCACGTTCATCACGATCGCCTGCTGCTTGTTGGCCCAGGCTCCCAGCCAGCTGTTTTCCGCGCCTTGTTCTACGGTCGCCACGTCGCCCAGACGCACCGGCGCGCCGTTCTGGTAGGCGATAATCAGCTGACGATATTCGTCGGCGGACTGCATCTGGTCGTTCGCCGAGAGCGTGACGGCGCGGGTTGGGCCGTCCAGCGAGCCCTTCGCCGAGTTGACGTTGGCATTGCTGATGGCGCTGCGGATGGTTTCGCTGGTGAGCCCCAGTGCGGCGATGGCCTGCGCGTTAAGCTTGACGCGCACCGCCGGGCGCTGTCCGCCCGCCAGGGTGACGAGGCCGACGCCGGATACCTGAGAAATTTTCTGCGCCACGCGCGTTTCGACCATGTCTTCGACCTGGGTCATCGGCATGGCGGAGGAGGTGACGGCCAGCGTCATGATCGGCGGATCCGCCGGGTTCACCTTGCTGTAGACCGGCGGGTTAGGCAGGTCTGAAGGCAGCAGGTTGGTGGCGGCGTTGATGGCGGCCTGCACCTCCTGCTCGGCGACGTCCAGCGACAGCGTCAGCTGGAACTGCAGCGTCACGACGGACGCCCCGCCGGAACTCTGGGAGGACATCTGTTTTAGCCCCGACATCTGGCCGAACTGGCGCTCCAGCGGGGCGGTGATGGCGGACGTCACGACATCCGGGCTGGCGCCGGGATAGAGCGTCACCACCTGAATAGTGGGGTAATCCACCTCGGGCAGCGCCGAGACGGGCAGAAAGCGATAGCCGATAATCCCGGCGAGCAGGAGCGCCACCATCAGCAGCGTGGTGGCGACAGGACGGAGGATAAACAGGCGTGACGGCCCACCTGTGGAGCCTGGCGGCAGCACCTGCATCAGGAGGTCGCTCCCTGTTTCGCCGGTTCCACCACTTCCACTTTGGCGCCTTCGGTCAGACGATCAATGCCGTCGGTGACCACGCGGTCGCCTGCGGAAAGCCCGGCGCTGATGACCACCGTCTGGCTGTCCTGGATACCGGTTTTCACCAGGTGCTTGCTGACCTTATTGTCGCTGTTAAGCACCCAGACAAAGTTACCTTCGTTACCCATCTGCAGCGCAGCGGTGGGGATCACCACCGCGTTTTCTTCGGTCGCCACCAGCATGCGCGCATTGACGAACTGGTTCGGGAAGAGGGCATCGTCCTGGTTGTTAAAGCGCGCCTTCAGCTTGATGGTGCCGGTGGTGGTGTCGATCTGGTTATCCAGACTGAGCAGGGACCCTTCACTCAGCTTCTGCTTGTTGGTACGGTCCCAGGCTTCCACCACCAGGCCTTTACCGGCTTTTTGCGCCTGCATGACGGTCGCGATATCGCTTTCCGGCAGGGTAAAGACTAAATCAATCGGGTGGGTCTGGGTGATCACCACGATGCCCGTGGTGTCGCCGCTGGAGATTTGGTTGCCGATATCGACCTGCTTCAGGCCGACGCGTCCGTCAATCGGCGCGGTGATGCGGCTCCAGTCCAGCTGCAGCTGGGCGCTGGCCACCGCGGCTTCGTCCGCTTTGATCGTGCCCTGCGTTTCACTGACCAGCGACTGCTGGGTATCCAGCTCCTGACGGGACACCAGGTTTGTTTTCACCAGCTGCTGGTAGCGGGCTAAATCGCGCCGGGCGTTGGCGAGGGTCGCGTTGTCTTTCGCGAGCTGTCCCTGCGCCTGGGCAAGGGCGACCTTAAACTGGCTCGGGTCGATTTCCGCCAGCAGATCGCCCGCTTTGACCTGCTGACCTTCCTGGAAGTGGATCGCGATGAGCTGGCCGTCGACGCGGCTGCGCACCGTGGCGGTGTTGGCAGCGGTAATGGTCCCGAGACCGGTGAGATAGCGAGGAACGGCTCTATTCACCGCCGTCGCCGCCTGAACCGGCGCCAGCGCGCCACCGCGCATGCCGTGACGACCTCCACCCGTTGGGCGCTGGGTCTGGCTGGTGGCGCCGGCCGGTGCGGCGGAGTTCGCGGATTGACTGTGCCAGTACCAGGCGGCGGCAAGGGCCACCACAATGATGCCAGCGGCGATTGCCCAGCGGGATTTGTTACTGCCTTTCATCGTTATACGTTCTCATCCTGAATACTTCGGGGAATGATACTAGTTTAGTCAGGCAACACAGCGGAAAAATGGAGGAAATATGGAAGACTGTCGGGAATTGTCTGAGTGTTGCCGGGTGACGCTTCGCTTACCCGGCCTACAAGGTAAATGCGAACGGCAACGGATGTTGCCGTTTTTGGTGTTTTGTGGGAGAGGGCACCAGACCGCACTACAACAACACACATTTTGTAGGCCGGGTAAGGCGAAGCCGCCACCCGGCACAACCGCACTAGCTAAACATCACCTGCGCCCAGCGCGCCAGACCGGCGGTAACGGAGCCAAAGTCATCGCCACCCGCAACTGGAATGCCCGGCAGCTGTTCGGCCAGCGCTTTCTTAATCAGCGGTGAACGGGCGCTACCGCCAGTCAGGTAGATAACGTCCGGCTTCTCTTTGCCGTTCTCCAGCGCGAGCTGCACCTGTTCCAGAATGCGCTGCAGCGGCTGTGCGAGCGCCGTCTCCAGCCCGTCCTGCGAAATGGCAGTGGCCAGTTCGTCACTGATAAACGGCAGGGAGACAGCATGTTCAGCGCGGTCGGACAGGGCGATTTTGCTCTCTTCCGCCGTACGCACCACGCGGTAGCTCAGACGCTGACGCCACACTTTATAGAGCAGGGCCACCTTTTCGCCGTCCTGGGCATCGCGCACCAGATCGTTAAGGAAGCGGCCGTTGGCGGTGCTGTAAAAATCACTCTGCGCAGGCACGTCGTTGATGGCTATCGCGTTCCACCACGGCAGGATCGGCAGGGCGATGCCTTTTTCGGTTTGCCCCCCCATGCCGAGCAGCGGCATCAGGCTCTTGAAGGCCAGGGCGATATCCAGATCGTTACCGCCCACGCGGCAGCCGCTGTGCCCGAGCAGGCTGTTTTCACGATCGCGACGGTGATGCCACTGCGGCCCCATCAGCAGCAGCGAGCAGTCCGTCGTGCCCCCGCCGATGTCCACGACCAGCACGCGCTTCTCTTCCGTCAGCGTGGCTTCGAAGTCCAGCCCTGCGGCAACCGGCTCATACTGGAATACCACGTCGCGGAAGCCGGCGCGGTGCGCCGCGCGCTCCAGGATCCCCTGCGCCTGCTGGTTGGCCTCGTCGCCGCCCAGCCCCTGGAAGTTGATCGGGCGGCCAATCACCGCCTGGGTAATCGCATCGGAGACCTGCGTCTGCGCCTGCTGGCGAATATGCAGCATCATCGCGCACACCAGGTCTTCGAACAGCGCGACCTGCTGTGGCTTCAGGCCGCTGGCGCCGAGGAAGGATTTTGGCGACTTAACGAAATAGACCTCTTCGGGGTCTTCAATGTAGTGCCCGAGCGAGGCGAGGCCGAACTGCACGCTGGAGGGCGTAACGTCGATGTCCTCCTCGCGGTTAAAGCTGACCGCCCGGCGCAGCAGCGCCTGGGTCTCCGCCGCCGTGGCCGGAACCTGATGGTGGCGAAACAGCCACTCGCTCACCGCTTCACGCGTCGGTGCGCAGAGCATAGACGGCAGCAGCGTGCTCTCTTTTTCCATCTTCAGGAGCCGTGGCTGCCCGTCTTGCATAATCGCAACCGAGCAGTTTGCCGTACCGTAGTCAAATCCAATAAACACGATGAATCCCCATGCCGGTGAGAAGGGGCGAGACTTTAACGAAATGTCTGCATGGCGACAACAGGAATATGAAAGCAAGGCAAAACAGGGTCTTTACGTTTATGCTGATAACACTAAAAAAGGAGCAACGATGTATACCCTCACCTGGCTTCCCCCTTATGACTGGCAGTGGATGTTTGGTTTTCTTGGCGCGCGCGCGGTAACGGGCATTGAAACCGTTACCAACGATTACTATGAGCGCAGTTTTGCCTGCGAGGGGCATCAGGGGATTTTCCGCGTGACGCCGGATATCGCCAGCCATACGCTGAGCGTGACGCTCAGCCCGGGGTTAATTCCGGTTGCGCAGGCGTGTCTTGAACGCATCGAACGCCTGTTCGATCTCCGCTGTAACCCGCAGCAAATAGCAGAAACGCTGGGTGAACTCGGTGCTGCAAGGCCAGGCTTGCGTTTACCGGGGGCGATGGATGCGTACGAGCAGGGCGTCCGGGCGATCCTCGGGCAGCTGGTGAGCGTGGCGATGGCGGCGAAGCTGGCGTCACGCGTGGTGGCGCTCTGTGGCGAACCGGTGGCGGATTGTCCGGGCTATCTCTGCTTCCCCACGCCCCAGGCGCTGGCGGCAGCGGACCCGCTGGCGCTGAAGGCGTTGGGTATGCCGCTAAAGCGCGCGGAGTCGCTGATTCATCTGGCGCAGTCGGTTATCGACGGAACGTTTCCGCTTTCCCCGCCCGCGAATACAGAAGAGGGGATGAAGGCGTTACAGCAGCGGCCGGGGATAGGGCGCTGGACGGCAAATTATCTGGCCCTGCGCGGCTGGCAGGCGAAAGATGTGTTTCTGCCGGATGATTACCTGATTAAACAGCGCTTCGCCGGAATGACGCCCGCGCAAATTCGTCGTTATGCCGAACGCTGGAAGCCGTGGCGCTCCTACGCGCTGCTGCACATCTGGTATACCGACGGTTGGGCACCGTCAGTTGATGGCGAAATAGCTGGTGTTGAGCAGAAGATCTAATGGCTGCGGCTCGGCGATAGTGTCACCAAAGATAAAATCGATGCCGATGCCGGAGAGCGTATCCATCATGATGGGCTGATTACAGGGGCCCGCGATAGTTTTCATTCCCACACGCTGGGCGTGGCCCTGAACAATGGTCACCATCATCTCATCCATCAGATTGCCATACACGTTGGTTACCACCTCTGCATCCAGCATCAGATAGTCGGCCATATTCGCGGTCAGGTGGGTAAAGACGTTCATGTCGCGTCCCACCTGGCTGAAGATCACGCGGCAGCCCGCCTGGCGAAGCTTTTGCAGACTCCGATGCAGGTTCTTATCCGGGTTGCACACCACATCGGCAGAGATAACCAGATGCAGCAGACGGCCCGGCATCGGGCTTTTATCCAGCAGGTCGAGCAGTTCATCGACCAGCGTCACGCTGGCTAAACCGGCCTCCGAGAGCGGCAGCGCCACGCCCATGCCTTTACTGGCGATCTGGGTGGCATAGGTGCGGAAAAATTCGCTAAAGATCCGTCTGTCGAGGGCGTGCAGAAGCTCAGGCTCGGCCAGACCCGAGCGGAAGGCATGCTCTTCCTGAACTTCGCCCTGGCTGGTCCACAGGCGTAACGACAGCAGCCAGAAATTACTGCTCTCCGGGATGCGCGGGGAGGCGACGCTGCGGGCAATCATCATCAGATGATTGTCTTTAATCATGTGCCACTGTTCATCAAGCGACATCATGCTGCGCGTGTGGTGATCCCGCTCCTGCTGAGGTTCGTACACCGTCACCATGCCACGCCCGCTGTTTTTTGAGGCGTAACAGGCAATGTCCGCCTGCGACATGATCTCCGACGCCTGATGGTTATTTTCATCAATCAGCGTGATGCCGGCGCTGGCGCCGATCCGGTGCAGGCGGCCTTCCCACATAAAGTGATAGTCGTTGATGGCATGAATCAGGCGACCGGCGATATAGCGCGCGCTTTCCAGGTTGCAGTCCGGTAACAGTAACCCGAACTCGTCCCCGCCCAGACGCGCCAGCACGTCGCTGGAGCGGAGCATGGTCAACATCAGGGAAGCCAGTTCCCGCAGCAGGGCATCGCCCGCGGCGTGGCCAGCCGTGTCGTTGACGGCTTTGAAGCGATCGAGGTCGATAAACACCAGGGCATGGCGCTGGCGCGTTTCGCGAACGGTCTGCAAGAGCCGTTTGAGATGGTTTTCGAAGCTGACCCGGTTTGCCAGATGGGTCAGGGCATCGTGGGAGGCGCTGTAGCTTAGCTGGCGCAGCATTTTGCGCGACTCGGTGACGTCCTGAATGACGATCACCGAGCCAATATTCTGTCCATCCAGCGTGCTGAGCGGCGTAATGCTGTAGTGGATATCATAATTGCCGCCGGTACGGCAGTTCAGCACCACATCCTGATCGATATCGGAACGGGACATATCGCCGCTGTGAATATTCTCCATCAGCGGCCCTTTTTCACCGAAGGTAATGTGTAACACCTTCAGGATCGGCTGGCCGATAGCCTCGGTCTGCAGCCAGCCGCTCATTTTCTCCGCGACCGGGTTCATAAAGGTGACGTTCATGTTGATATCGGTGCACAGCACCGCTTCACCGATGGAGTCGAGGGTAATGTGCAGACGCTCTTTTTCCTGGAAGAGGGCCTCGTTAAGCTGCTTAACCTCGGTCATGTCCATGTTGATGCCGAGCAGCCGTTCAACTTCCCCCTGCTTATTGAGCACCCGGTTCGCCAGGGAGCGAATATGACGCACGCCTTCCTTCACGCGGATGCGGAATTCCAGCTTAAACGGCAGGCGGGAAATCAGGGAGTCCCGCAGCACCTGCTCAGCGTGGACGCGATCCTCCGGCAGCATCGTGTCGTGCCAGAGCTGCCAGGTGGGCTTGATGTGCGGCGGTATTTCATAGAGCTCAAACATCCGCTTATCCCAGCTGATAATGTCGGGTTCCAGATCCCACTCCCAGATGCCGATGCCCCCGGCTTCGTTAGCCAGCGTAATGCGCTCCATCAGGCGCTTATTGACCCATTCGGTCTGCTTCAGATCGTTAATGTCTTCAATCTGGGCAATAAAATAGAGCGGCGAGCCGTCGGCATGGCGCACCACGGAGACGGCAAGCAGCGCCCAGACCACTTCCCCGTCGCGGGTGTAATAGCGCTTCTCGAGGGAGTAGGTATTGATCTCGCCATTGACCAGCTGTTCGAGCTGCTCGAGGTCGGTATTCAGATCTTCTGGCCAGGTGAGCTGCTGGAAGGTCAGCGACTGAAGCTCCGTCTGGCTGTAGCCGAGGAAATTGCACAGCGCCTTGTTAGCCTGAAGCCATTTGCCTTCAATGCTGACCAGCGCCATTCCGATGGCGGAATATTCCATCGCGTTACGAAAGCGCTCTTCGCTTTCGGTGATGTGTTTGCGTTCGGCGCGGAAGGCGTACATCACCATGGTCATCACGTTAGCGGGCAGGAGCAGCATCAGGAACGGCAGCCAGGGGGCGTTCAGCATCGGCCCGGCGTGCTGGGTGGTCAGCGCCAGAGGATTGCGGGCAATCATCAGCGACACCACCATCACGGTGACCAGAAACACCATGAACGCTTCCATCCGCGGCAGGCGCACGGCGCTCCACATCAGCAGAACGATCACGCAGGTGAAGGGCCACGGCAGCCAGGTGATGGCTGCCCAACTGAGGGCTAACGTCACGGCCAGCGTGGTCAGCGTTTCCAGCAGCAATCGCGGGTCACGGTGGCGCAGCAGATAATGCGGCTTAAATAACAGCCCCAGTGGCACCAGTGCCAGTGCGCCAATGGCTTCTGACAACACCCAGACGAAGAAATTACGCAGGGGCTCAGAGCCGGGTGCCAGCAGAGACACCAGAATGCCGCCCATCAGTGGCGGCACCAGCGCGCTGCCGATGGCCACGCGGATCCAGTCGTTCAGATTCTGCAGCGGGTTGTACCACGGGAGCCATTTACGCAGGAACAGCGCGCCGATAACGGCCTCAATGACGTTGACCGCAGGGTAGATGAGGCTGACCGACCCCCAGGAGAACAGCATCCATGAGGCCAGAATATTGCCGAACGAACAGGCCAGGGCAATGCCCGGCCACATTTTTCCGGCATGGCGGTAAAACGCCACCATCATAATGGCGGTGGGAAACCAGAGCGGGGCCAGCAGGGTGCCGAAGCGGGTGAGCTCCAGCGAAAATAAGGTAAAGATAAAGGTGACCAGGCCCAGACAGACAAGTCGTAATAAAGGATGTGGGGTGGTCACCAAAACCCGCTGGTATTGTTTATTCATTACCGCTTTATCCAGAGACGCCATGCCGTCAGGGAAGAAGATGTCCGAACGCGTGAATTTGATAATTTGGTTTATGCTAGTACAAACAATTTACAATTCATATGGTGACCGCTCAGAATTTGACAACACAGACTTATTAAATACTTACTCCGTGAAAAAAAACGGGTAAGCGGCGAAAAAATGCGCATTTAAATTTCATTCAGGGAATAACTCGTCACTTTTCGGTCAGTCTCGCAGAACCTGAGTATTCGACTGGTATCACGCCCGCGAAATCCCTATAATTGCCGCGTTTGACGCTCCGGCGTCGTCCTTCCTTTACATCCAGGTTAATCAGGTCGCTAAATTTATGACTGATAAGTCTCATCAGTGCGTCATTATAGGCATCGCCGGCGCATCGGCTTCAGGTAAAAGTCTAATTGCCAGTACGCTTTATCGCGAACTGCGTGAACAAGTAGGTGATGAGCATATCGGCGTCATTCCCGAAGACAGCTATTACAAAGATCAATCCCATCTGTCGATGGAAGAGCGCGTTAAAACGAACTATGACCACCCAAATGCGATGGATCACAGCCTGCTGTTCCAGCATTTAGAAGCGCTTAAGAGCGGCCAGGCGATCGAACTGCCCGTTTACAGTTACGTAGAACATACCCGCACCCAGGAAACGATCCGCATCGAGCCGAAAAAGGTCATTATCCTTGAAGGCATCCTGCTGCTGACCGACGCCCGCCTGCGTGAATCCATGAACTTCTCGATTTTCGTCGATACCCCGCTGGATATTTGCCTGATGCGCCGCATCAAGCGTGACGTTAATGAACGTGGCCGCTCAATGGACTCCGTGATGGCGCAATACCAGAAAACGGTCCGCCCGATGTTCCTGCAGTTTATTGAGCCCTCCAAACAATACGCCGATATCATCGTGCCGCGCGGGGGTAAAAACCGCATCGCGATCGATATCTTAAAAGCGAAAATCAGCCAGTTTTTTGAATAAGCCGCGTGAATTGTGTACCGTTCAGAGATAACCTGGTTTTACCCTGAGCGCTTACCGGCTCAGGGTACGATGCATGAAAGGAGAAAAAGGCATGCGTCTTTGTGATCGCGATATTGAAGCCTGGCTGGATGAAGGCCGTTTGTCTATTACCCCACGTCCACCTGTTGAGCGTATCAATGGGGTGACCGTCGATGTCCGGTTGGGGAATAAATTCCGCACCTTTAGCGGCCATACCGCACCGTTCATTGACCTCAGCGGACCGAAGGACGAAGTCAGCGCCGCGCTCGATCGCGTGATGAGTGACGAAATCGTAATCGAAGATGGCGAAGCCTTTTATCTGCATCCGGGTGAACTGGCGCTGGCGGTAACGTTTGAATCCGTCACCCTGCCTGCGGACCTCGTCGGCTGGCTTGACGGCCGTTCTTCGCTGGCGCGACTGGGACTGATGGTACACGTGACCGCGCACCGTATCGATCCAGGCTGGTCGGGCCGTATTGTGCTGGAATTCTTCAATGCCGGTAAATTGCCGCTGGCGCTTCGTCCGGGGATGATG
This sequence comes from Enterobacter cloacae complex sp. IR5422, assembly GCF_049238165.1. Classification (NCBI taxonomy): domain Bacteria; kingdom Pseudomonadati; phylum Pseudomonadota; class Gammaproteobacteria; order Enterobacterales; family Enterobacteriaceae; genus Enterobacter; species Enterobacter cloacae complex sp. IR5422. The sequence continues at coordinate 28,927 of NZ_JBMKHT010000036.1, forward strand.
ATCGGCGCGTTAAGTTTTGAACCGCTGTCAGGCCCGGCAGACAGGCCGTATAACCGCCGTCAGGACGCAAAATATCGCGACCAGCAGGGTGCGGTTGCCAGCCGTATTGATAAAGACTGATCGTTAGTCCATTGAGGATGCCATGAGAAGAGTTCTGACAACGCTGATGATTTTGCTGGTGGTGCTGGTGGCTGGCCTTTCGGCGTTGGTTCTGCTGGTTAACCCTAACGACTTCCGTGCGTATATGGTGCGGCAGGTTGAGGCACGCAGTGGTTATCAACTGAAGCTGGACGGGCCGCTGCGCTGGCACGTCTGGCCGCAGCTCAGCATTCTCTCTGGCCGCATGTCGCTCACGGCGCCGGGGGCGTCCCAGCCGCTGGTGTCCGCAGACAACATGCGCCTTGATGTGGCACTGATCCCGCTCATTTCCCATCAGCTGCAGGTGAATCAGGTGATGCTGAAAGGCGCGGTGATTCAGCTCACCCCGCAAACTGAAGCTGTCCGTGATGCCAACGCGCCGGTGGCACCGCGTGAAAATACCCTGCCTGATGAACCGTCTGATACTGGCTGGTCCTTTGATATTGGCAAACTGAAAGTGGCCGATAGCGTGCTGGTTTTCCAGCATGAGCACGAAGAGCTGGTCACCGTTCGCAACATTAATCTGCAGATGGAACAGGATGAGCACCATCTTGCATCGGTGGAATTCAGCGGGCGCGTGAACCGCGATCAGCGGGATCTGACGCTGTCGTTGAATGCTAATGTTAATGCGTCAGACTATCCGCATCAGCTCACGGCGAACATCCAGCAGCTTAACTGGCAGCTGACGGGGGCCAATCTGCCCACCCAGGGGATCGCCGGTCAGGGGACGCTGCAGGCCGTGTGGCGTGAGGAACAAAAACAGCTGGAGCTGGATAATCTCAACCTGCAGGCAAATGACAGTAGCCTGAAGGGGCAGGCGAGCGTCACCTTTGAAGAGAAGCCGAAGTGGGTGCTGAATCTGCAATTTGACAAGCTCAACCTGGAAAACCTGTTGCCACCTCTGCCAGCCAGCGCCACGGACAGCGAGGCGACGCAGACGGGGCAAAGCCAGGCACCGGTATCACGTCCGGTTATTTCGTCGAATCTCGATCAACCTGACTATAACGCTCTGCGCGGATTCACGGCGGATATTCTGCTGAAAGCCACCAGCCTGCGCTGGCGCGGCATGGACTTTACCGACGTGAGCAGCCAGATGTTTAACCATAACGGTTTGCTGGTGATCTCCGAACTGAGCGGCAAGATGGGCGCAGGACACCTCTCACTGCCCGGCACGCTGGATGTCCGTAAAGACGTTGCCAGCGCCGAATTCCAGCCGCGTCTCGATAACGTTGAGATAGGGACCATCCTGACCGCGTTTAACTACCCGATCTCTCTGACGGGGCAGTTGACCCTCGCGGGTGATTTCTCCGGCACGAAAATTGATGCCGATGCTTTCCGCCGCGAGTGGCAGGGGCAGGCGCATCTTGATCTGAAAAACTCCCGTATGGAAGGGCTTAACTTCCAGCAGCTGGTACAGCAGGCGGTGGAGCGCAGCAGCGATGTGAAAGCCCAGGAGAGCTACGACAGTGCCACGCGCCTCGACAGCTTCACCACGGACCTGACGCTGAACAACGGACAACTCTCTCTCGACGGAATGCAGGGTACCTCTTCACTCTTATCATTAACGGGCGAGGGTAAGCTGGATCTGGTCAAAGAGACGGCGGACACGCGCTTTAACGTGCGGGTACTTTCCGGCTGGCAGGGGGAAAGCAAGCTCACTGACTTCCTGAAAGAGACGCCGGTCCCGCTGACCGTATACGGCAAATGGCAGGCCCTGAATTACAGTCTGCAGGTGGATCAGATCCTGCGTAAGCATCTGCAGGATGAAGCGAAACGTCGACTCAGCGGCTGGGCGGATCGTAATAAAGATTCACAGGACGGCAAGGATGTGAAGAAGCTGCTGGATAAGCTTTGATGCCTGTTGCGCCGGGTGGCGGCTTCGCCTTACCCGGCCTACAAAAACCGAATACCGCAGGCCGGGTGAGCGAAACGCCACCCGGCTTTTTCACACCTCAAAATCCAGTTCTTCCTCTTCCCGCAGCGGTATCAGCTGAACCTTCTGCACGCGATGGTTTTCAATCTGGAGCGTTTTAAGCCGATAGTCGCCGACCTGAACCTCTTCCCCCGGCTGTGGGATACGCTGCAAATACTCCATCAGCAGACCGGCAATGGTGTGGTATTCCCGTTTATCATCCAGCGGCAGCGGCACATACTGCACCAGGTCTTCCAGCGGCATATGGCCGTTAGCCGTCCACGAGCCGTCGGCGTTTTTCTGAATGTCGTGGCGGGCGTCAATCTCATCCACCTCGTTTGGCAGATTACCGGCAATGGTTTCCATCACGTCGCTGAGCGTGACCAGCCCTTCCACCGAACCAAACTCATCCACCACAAAGGCAAAGTGGGTGCGCGCGTTACGGAATTGCTCAAGGGCGGAAAGCAACGGCAGCCCCTCCGGGAAGACCAGCGGCTGGCGAACCAGAGCGCGGAGATTGAGCGGCTCACCGTGGAGCTGCTGCTGGAGCAGATCAATGACGTGTACCACGCCCAATAGCTCCTCTTCCGCTTCCCCGCCGGTCACCACCACGCGGGTGTGCTGGTTTTTATCCAGCAGGGCGCGAATGTGCGTTTCCGGGGCCGTCAGGTCAATATGCTCAATGTCATGCCGCGACGTCATAATGCTGCTGACCGTACGCTGGTTCAGATTGAGCACTCGCTCAATCATCCGTCGTTCCTGCGGGTCAAAGATCTGCCCGTCGCTGTGGTCGGCCAGCATGGCGGAGGATTCGGCGTCCAGCTCCGCATCCTCTTTCTTGCCGCTTAACAGACGCATGACCGTGTCGGCTGTGCGCTGACGCAGAGTCTGATTGGCGGAAAGGAAGCGACGGCGGTTGAATATCGCCAGCTGGTTAAGCGCTTCAATCATGACGGAGAACCCGATGGCGGCATAGAGGTAGCCTTTCGGAATATGGAAGCCAAAACCGTCGGCCACCAGGCTGAAGCCAATCATCAGCAGGAAGCTCAGGCAAAGGATAACGATGGTCGGGTGACTGTTCACGAAGCGGGTCAGTGCCTTGCTGGCCATGACCATCAGCGTGATGGCAATAATGACCGCGGCCATCATCACCGCAAGGTGGTCCACCATCCCGACGGCGGTGATCACCGAGTCCAGGGAGAAAACCGCATCCAGCACCACGATTTGCGCGACCACCGGCCAGAATTTTGCTCCGCGGCGCTGGGTCGGGTTCTCGCTGTCTTTGCCTTCCAGCCGCTCGTTGAGCTCCACGGTGGCTTTGAACAGCAGGAATAGCCCGCCGAAGAGCATGATCAGATCGCGGGCGCTAAAGCTCAGACCGTGAATGGAGAACAGAGGCTGAGTGAGCGTGACCAGCCAGGAAATAGAGGCCAGCAGCAGTAAGCGCATCACCATCGCCAGCAGCAGCCCCGTTACGCGCGCGCGATCGCGCTGGGAAGGGGGCAGTTTTTCAGCAAGGATGGCGATAAAAACCAGATTATCAATCCCGAGCACCAGCTCGATGACAACCAGCGTAACCAGCCCGGCCCAGATTGAGGGATCGGCAATCCATTCCATAGTAGTAGCAATACCTTCTGTAACATGACTAATGACACAATTCGATCATGGATAAAGCTGTGGGAAAATGCAATGTCAGTATGAGATTTCTCTCAATAATCATTAAATTAAAACTGCCGGGTATAATAGTTTTAATTTATCCAGAAAATCTGTATTTATCCGAAATAACAAAATTAAGAAATATCGCATTAAAAGATGTTCAATCATAACGCTGTCAACATAAAGAAATTCTTAAAAATAAAGTGCATTTCTAAATAAATTCTTAAAAGTTGACGTTCGGAACCCGTTTTCTTGCCTGTTTTGGGATTAACTGTTACAAGATTATTAGCCTAAAAAAGGATATCTCCCGTTAAAGATTGATGTTTTTTTTGGGCGATTGACGAAATAGTGCCTGCGTATTTTGAATGCTTCATTTATTTCACCAGCAAAAAATTCTTGCGGTTTTTTGCCTGTAATTCATTGTGTTATAGCGTATTGGTAGCTGGAAGCCAAGGGCGGTAGCGTGCCTGAATGTGTGTGGGTGGGCCATGATTACGTTGTCAACAGTGACTGGCCAAATAGCGTTTTTTTTAGGAATGATGCCACTTATATTTTTATTTAATTAGCTACATTCTTAATGCATTTTAGATTCACACGTATTTAAATTGCACAGGATAATTACTCTGCCAAAGTGATAAATAATCAATGATGAACTCCAAAATGAAATTGATGCCATTATTGGTGTCTGTGACCTTGATGAGCGGTTGCACGGTCTTTCCCGGAAGCAATATGTCTACAATGGGCAAGGATGTGATCAAGCAACAGGATGCCGATTTTGATCTCGACAAAATGGTGAATGTTTATCCACTTACGCCTCGTCTGGTCGAACAATTACGCCCACGTCCAAACGTTGCCCAGCCAAATATGTCACTGGACCAGGAAATTGCTTCCTACCAGTATCGCGTAGGGCCTGGAGACGTCATTAACGTGACCGTCTGGGATCACCCCGAACTGACCACGCCAGCGGGCCAGTACCGCAGCTCAAGCGACACCGGTAACTGGGTGCAGTCAGATGGCACCATGTTCTATCCCTACATTGGTAAAGTCCATGTAGCAGGGAAAACGCTTGCCGAGATCCGCAGTGATATTACCGGCCGCTTAGCGCAGTACATCGCCGATCCGCAGGTGGACGTTAATATCGCCGCATTCCGCTCGCAAAAAGCCTATATCTCCGGCCAGGTGAACAAATCTGGTCAGCAGGCCATCACCAACGTTCCTCTGACCGTGCTGGATGCCATTAACGCCGCTGGCGGGTTAACCGACGGCGCCGACTGGCGTAACGTGGTACTGACCCACAACGGGAAAGAGCAGCGCATTTCGCTGCAGGCGCTGATGCAAAACGGCGATCTGACCCAGAACCGCCTGCTTTATCCGGGCGACATCCTCTATGTACCACGCAATGACGATCTTAAAGTCTTCGTGATGGGTGAAGTGAAGAAACAGAGCACCCTCAAGATGGACTTCAGCGGTATGACGCTGACCGAAGCGCTGGGCAATGCTGAGGGTATCGATCTGACGACCTCTAACGCGACCGGTATCTTTGTGATCCGTCCGCTGAAAGGTGAGGGCAGCGCGAAAGGCAAGATTGCCAACATCTACCAGCTGGATATGTCCGATGCGACCTCTCTGGTGATGGCGACGGAGTTCCGTCTCCAGCCATACGACGTGGTGTATGTCACTACCGCACCGGTTGCCCGCTGGAACCGTCTGATCAACCAGTTGCTGCCAACCATCAGTGGCGTTCGCTACATGACGGATACGGCGCGCGACATTCATACCTGGTAATCCGCGATGTTTAACAAAATTCTGGTGGTATGCGTGGGGAACATTTGCCGTTCCCCTACGGCTGAACGGTTGTTGAAACACTACCAGCCCGAACTGACCGTTGATTCGGCAGGGCTGGGTGCACTGGTCGGTAAAGGTGCCGATGAGCGCGCAATGAGCGTGGCGCGGGACCATCACCTCTCTCTCGACGGGCATGTTGCCCGCCAGGTCACTGGCCGCATGTGCCGTGAGTATGACCTGATTCTGGCGATGGAAAAACGCCATATTCAAGCGCTGTGCGATATCGCTCCGGAGATGCGCGGTAAGGTGATGCTGTTTGGACACTGGGACAATGAACGTGAAATCCCCGATCCATATCGCAAAAGCCATGAGGCTTTCGAGGCGGTTTACACCTTACTTGACCAGTCTGCCCAACAGTGGGCGCAGGCACTGAAAGCTCAGCAGGGATAACAATGACAGAAAAAACAAAACCTTCTGCCGCCCCGACTTCGGGCAGTGATGAAATTGATATTGGGCGCCTGGTTGGCACGGTTATCGAGGCAAAGTGGTGGGTGCTGGGCATTACCGCCGTGTTTGCCGCGGCGGCCGTCGTCTATACGCTGTTCGCCACCCCTATCTACAGCGCCGATGCGCTGGTGCAGATCGAGCAGAATACCGGTAACTCGCTTGTGCAGGACATTGGCTCTGCGCTGGCGAACAAGCCGCCGGCCTCTGACGCTGAAATCCAGCTCATCCAGTCACGTCTGGTGCTGGGTAAAACGGTTCACGACCTTGGGCTCGATATCTCCGTCACCAAAAATACCTTCCCAATCTTTGGTGCGGGCTGGGATCGGCTGATGGGCAGAAGCAACGACACGGTGAAGGTCACTGACTTCGTGCTGCCAAAAGGGGCAGCCGATCAGACCTTTACCCTGACGGTGCTTGGCCCGAAACAGTATCAGTTGACCAGCGACGCGGGCTTTAGCGCGCGCGGTGAAGTCGGACAGATGCTGAGCAAAGACGGCGTCAGCATGATGGTCAGTGCGATCAACGCCCAGGAGGGCGGGGAGTTTACCGTCACCAAATTCTCCACGCTGGGGATGATCAACAACCTGCAAAACAACCTGACCGTCACCGAAAACGGTAAGGACACCGGCGTGCTGAGCATGACCTTTACCGGGGAAGATAAGGATCAGATCCGCGACATCCTGAACAGCATTACCCGCAACTACCTTGAGCAGAACGTTGAGCGTAAGTCGGCTGAAGCGGCGAAAAGCCTGGCGTTCCTGTCGAAACAGCTCCCGGAAGTGCGCGCCCGCCTGGATGATGCCGAGAACAAGCTGAACGCCTACCGCCAGGATAAAGACTCTGTCGACCTGCCGCTGGAGGCGAAATCGGTCCTCGATTCGATGGTCAACATTGACGCTCAGCTCAACGAACTGACCTTCAAAGAGGCGGAGATCTCCAAGCTTTACACCAAACGTCACCCGGCTTACCGCACGCTGCTGGAGAAACGCCGCACGCTGGAAGAGGAGAAGGCGAAGCTCAATGACCGTGTGACCGCGATGCCGAAAACGCAGCAGGAGATCGTGCGTCTGACCCGCGACGTGGAGTCAGGACAGCAGGTTTACATGCAGCTGCTGAACAAGCAGCAGGAGCTGAAAATCACCGAGGCAAGCACCGTGGGTGACGTGCGCATCGTCGACCCGGCGATTACCCAGCCTGGCGTGCTGAAGCCGAAGAAAGCGCTGATCATTCTCGGCAGCATTATTCTCGGCCTGATGCTCTCCATCGTTGGCGTGCTGCTGCGTTCGCTGTTCAACCGCGGTATCGAAAGCCCGCAGGTGCTGGAAGAGAACGGTATCAACGTCTATGCCAGCATTCCGCTGTCTGAGTGGCAAAAATCCCGTGACAGCGTCAAAACCATCAAAGGCGTTAAGCGTTACAAACAGAGCCAGCTGCTGGCGGTGGGTAACCCAACCGACCTGGCGATTGAAGCGATACGCAGCCTGCGTACCAGTCTGCACTTCGCCATGATGCAGGCTAAAAACAACGTCCTGATGCTGACCGGTGTTAGCCCGTCAATCGGTAAAACTTTCGTCTGCGCCAACCTGGCGGCGGTCGTTAGCCAGACCAACAAGCGCGTGCTGCTGATCGACTGCGATATGCGTAAGGGCTACACCCACGAGCTGCTGGGCACCAACAACGTCAACGGTCTGTCAGAGATCCTGCTTGGCAAAGGTGACATCAGCCAGAGCGCAAAACCGACTACCGTGCCGAAATTTGACCTGATCCCACGTGGGCAGGTACCGCCTAACCCCTCCGAGCTGCTGATGAGCGAACGCTTTACCGAGCTGGTGGAGTGGGCGAGCAAAAACTACGACCTGGTGCTGATCGATACGCCGCCGATTCTGGCCGTGACCGACGCTGCCGTTGTGGGTCGCCATGCGGGTACCACCCTGATGGTGGCGCGTTACGCGGTGAACACCCTGAAAGAGGTGGAAACCAGCCTGAGCCGCTTCGAGCAGAACGGGATTGAGGTGAAAGGGGTGATCCTGAACTCCATCTTCCGCCGCGCGACCGGGTACCAGGATTACGGGTATTACGAGTACGAATATAAGTCTGACAGCAAATAACAATCCCCCTCACCCTAACCCTCTCCCGAGGGGAGAGGGGCGGGGTGAGGGATCAGGGGAAGATCATGACCACACAACGCCCTTTAGTTTCAATCTATATGCCGACATGGAATCGTCAGCAGCTGGCGATCCGCGCAATCAAGTCGGTGTTACGTCAGGATTACGATAACTGGGAGCTGATCATCGTTGATGACTGCTCTTCCTCGTATGAACAGCTGCAAAAATTCGTGACTGACCTCAACGACCCGCGGGTGGTCTATACCCACAACGAGATTAACTCCGGCGCCTGCGCTGTACGAAATCAGGCGATTATGCAGGCCAAAGGGCAGTATCTGACCGGCATCGACGACGATGACGAATGGACGCCGAACCGCCTGTCTATTTTCCTGTCGCATAAAGAGCAGCTGGTCACGCACGCGTTCCTGTATGCCAACGACTATGTCTGTCAGGGCGAGGTGTACTCGCAGCCTGCCAGCCTGCCGCTCTATCCGAAATCACCGTACTCTCGACGCCTGTTCTACAAGCGCAACATCATTGGTAACCAGGTCTTCACCTGGGCGTGGCGCTTCAAGGAGTGCCTGTTCGATACCGAACTGAAGGCCGCGCAGGATTACGACATCTTCCTGCGGATGGTGGTGGAGTATGGCGAGCCGTGGAAAGTGGAAGAGGCCACTCAGATCCTGCACATCAACCACGGGGAGATGCAGATCACCTCGTCGCCGAAGAAGTTCTCGGGCTACTTCCATTTTTACCGCAAGCACAAGGACAAGTTTGACCGTGCCAGCCGTAAATATCAGCTCTTTACCCTCTATCAGATCCGCAATAAGCGCATGAACTGGCGCACGCTGCTGACGCTGTTGTCCATACGTAACGGCAAGCGCCTGGCTGATGGACTTCGGGGGAAATAATGTTTCTGGAAGATTGCCGCGCTAACAGCTGGAGCCTGCGTCCTTGCTGCATGGTTCTGGCGTACCGCATCGCGCATTTTTGCTCGGTGTGGCGTAAGAAAAATATCCTGAACAACATCTGGGCGGCCCCCGTGCTGGTGCTGTACCGCATCATTACCGAATGCTTTTTTGGCTATGAAATTCAGGCCGCTGCCACCATTGGCCGTCGCTTTACCATCCATCACGGCTATGCGGTGGTGATCAACAAGTTCGTGGTCGCCGGGGATGATTTCACCATCCGCCATGGGGTGACCATTGGCAACCGTGGGCCAGACAGCCTGGCCTGCCCGGTCATTGGCAATAACGTCGAGCTGGGCGCGAACGTGGTGATCATTGGCGACATTACGATTGGTAACAACGTCACGATTGGTGCGGGCAGCGTGGTGCTGGACACCATTCCGGATAACGCGCTGGTGGTGGGAGAAAAAGCCCGCGTGAAGGTGATTAAATGAATATTCTGCAATTTAACGTACGCCTCGCAGAAGGCGGAGCGGCAGGGGTGGCGCTGGATCTGCACCAGCGCGCGCTGCAAAAAGGACTTCAGTCTCGTTTTATTTATGGCTATGGCAAGGGCGGCAAGAAAAGCGTCAGTCACGATAACTTCCCGCAGGTGCATAAGCACACGCCGCGTCTGACCTCGATTGCCAATATCGCATTGTTCCGTTTGTTTAACCGCGATCTGTTTGGCAACCTGAATACGCTTTATCGCACGGTGACCCGCACTACCGGCCCGGTTGTGCTGCATTTTCACGTGCTCCACAGCTACTGGCTGAATCTGGAAGAGGTGGTGGCGTTTTGTCAGAAGGTGCAGGCCCACAAGCCCGACACCCGCTTCGTCTGGACGCTGCACGATCACTGGAGCGTAACCGGCCGTTGCGCGTTTACCGACGGCTGCGAAGGCTGGAAAAACAACTGCCAGAAATGCCCGACGCTGAGCAACTATCCGCCGGTGAAGGTGGATCGCGCGCACAAGCTGGTGGCCGGAAAGCGCCAGCTTTTCCGCGACATGCTCTCGCTCGGCTGTACGTTTATCTCCCCGAGCCAGCACGTGGCCGATGCCTTCAACAGTCTGTACGGGGCAGGGCGCTGCCAGATTATTAACAACGGTATCGACGTGGCGACGGAAGCCATTCTCGCCGACCTGACGCCGGTGGCGCAAACCACGGGCAAACCGAAAATCGCTATCGTTGCGCATGACCTGCGTTACGACGGGAAAACCAACCAGCAGCTGGTGCGCGACATGATGGCGCTGGGTGACAAAATTGAACTTCACACCTTCGGCAAATTTTCACCGTTTGAAGGGACTAACGTGGTGAACCACGGGTTTGAAACCGATAAGCGCAAGCTGATGAGCGCGCTGAATGAAATGGATGCGCTGGTGTTCAGCTCCCGCGTGGATAACTACCCGCTGATCCTCTGTGAAGCGCTCTCCATCGGCGTGCCGGTGATTGCCACCCACAGCGATGCGGCACGTGAGGTGCTGGAAAAATCCGGCGGGAAAACTTTTGCGGAGCCGGAGGTTCTGCCGCTGGTGCAATTGCCGAAGGCGCAGATCGCTCAGGCCGTTTTTGGCACCGACCTGGAATCGTTCCGCAACCGCAGCCGCAAGGCCTACAGTGGACAACAGATGCTGGAGGAGTATGTCTCGTTCTATCAGAATCTGTAGTTATCTGCTGCTGCCGCTGATTTACCTGCTGGTCAACGTTAAGATTGCCCAGCTCGGCGAAAGCTTCCCGATAACCATCGTCACCTTCTTGCCCGTTCTGCTTCTGCTGTATGTCGATAAAATCAACCTGAAGAAGCTGATGATTGCCTTAGGGTTGGGTACGGGTCTGACGCTGTTTAACTATATCTTCGGCCAGTCGCTGGATGCCAGTAAATACGTCACCTCGACCATGCTGTTTGTTTAGGAAGGTGCGAATAAGTCCGAGATGTGAGATCATCGTGTTGTAACCTGAACCCAGAATGAGTAACCGGATGAGCCAGCAACTGACTTTTGCCGACAGTGAGTTTTCCAGTAAACGCCGCCAGACCC
>NZ_JBMKHT010000037.1:0-38285 GCF_049238165.1 Enterobacter cloacae complex sp. IR5422
CGGGTCTGGCGGCGTTTACTGGAAAACTCACTGTCGGCAAAAGTCAGTTGCTGGCTCATCCGGTTACTCATTCTGGGTTCAGGTTACAACACGATGATCTCACATCTCGGACTTATTCGCACCTTCCCTGATGCTGGTTGGCGATTACGCCGAAGATTACGAAACCATGGTGCCTTTTCAGGCGTTACAGATGGTTGGTCATCAGGTGGATGCCGTCTGCCCCGACAAACCGAAGGGCGACTACATCATAACGGCAATCCATGATTTCGACGGCGCCCAGACCTATAGCGAAAAACCCGGTCACCGCTTTACCCTCAACGCCGATTTTTCCGCCGTAAAGGAGCAGGACTACGACGCGCTGCTCATCCCCGGCGGGAGAGCGCCCGAGTATCTGCGGCTAAATGAGGATGTGTTAAAGCTGGTACAGGCGTTTGACGCCGCGCGCAAACCGATTGCGGCGGTGTGCCATGGCCCGCAACTGCTCGCTGCCGCGGGCATCCTGAAAGGCCGTACCTGTAGCGCCTACCCAGCGTGTGCACCTGAGGTCCGTCTCGCGGGGGGACACTACGCCTCGATCGGCATCGATCAGGCACATGTCGACGGCAATCTGGTGACGGCTCCCGCGTGGCCCGCCCATCCGCAGTGGCTGGCGAAGTTTAATGCGTTGTTAGAATAACAATCCCTCTGCTCCCGCCTGCTCTGCCTGGGCGGGAGCAATACCTCAGTCGAAGCGCTCGAAAACGAGCAGACATGGAGCACTGGTTAGCAAGATAATATTTATTCATCCTGCCGCTGCCATTGCGCTTCTCTCTCTCGCTGTAGTCTTCGTGCTTCTTCTTTTTTACGATACAGCGGAGGATAATAAATATGTCCCCAGTCCCATTTACCGAACCAGATATTCATCAGGGCGCTAAATACAATGATAAGGACGGTATAAAATATAACAAAGCCCTTATCACCGCCCAGATTAATAAGATCGCTGGATAAGGAATGCTGAGTCTGAATGAGCCAGTTCGGATGGTAATCAAGGATCATGAAAATCAGGATGCCAAAGAGTAAATCGCCAACTTTAGATCTTTCACTAATGTTAGTGTGCCAGGCGGAGTTATGTTTTTCATAGTAATTAAGTAAAAACTGATTATTCTCTTCCAATGCTAAATCAAGGACTTCTCTTGAAAGTACCTTACCCGGATATCTCTCGTAATCACTCTGAGGGCGAAGAATATCCGGAAAGATGCGGCTGTATATGACTTCACTTAGTAATAACCTCACGAAATTGGCGGCAACGGGCATGAGGGTTGTGGCTATCAGCCCTAAAGCCGCCAGCGCGACGCAGAAGAAACCAAGGTGTTCGGTCCAGCTAATGACCTGTACTGGCCAGGTCAAAATCCCCTGTCCGCTGTAAGCCAGCAGCGCCAGATCGGCGAAAAGGACAATATAGATGAAGCGTATAATCCACTGCCATTCCCAGATTTTATCCATAATGCCTAAGCCAGCCGGAAACGTGGGTTTGTCTTTTTTTTCATCCGTCATAATTTATCCATGCGATTATATGCGAAACAGACATCTTTTCTGGAATAAAGAAACTGGCGCTAAATGCGCCAGTTCTCAATGTACGCTCATTAACAACAATTATCGCAGAAACCGGGCTCGTCAGTGCTTCTCAATATACATCGTCCGGCTATACGCCACGTCTTCCGGGTTATTAATCGGATACCCTTTCACCCACGGCTTAATCAGACGACCGTTGGTGTACTGGTAAATAGGCGCGATCGGCGCTTTCTCCATGAGGATTTTCTCCGCCATGTTGTAGTCCGTGTTACGCGCTTTCGCCGTGGTTTCGAGCGTCGCCTGGTGGATTATTTTATCGTAAGCCGGGTCGTTGAAGCGCGAGATATTGCCGCTGTGGGTAGAGGTCAGCAGGGACAGGAAGGTCGAGGGCTCGTTGTAATCCCCCACCCATGACGCGCGGATCACATCAAAATTGCCGGTGTTGCGGCTGTCGATGTAGGTTTTCCACTCCTGATTTTGCAGCTTGACATCCACACCGAGATTTTTCTTCCACATGGACGCCACCGCAATGGCGATTTTCTGGTGGTTTTCCGACGTGTTGTACAGCAGGTTCAGCTTCAGCGGACGCTGAGGGCCGTAGCCTGCGGCCTGGAGCAAGGTTTTGGCCTGAGCGTTCAGCTCCTGCTGGGACATCTGCTCGAACGGTGAAGGTTCAGGCGTGAAGCCCGCCGTCACGTCAGGGGTGAAATGCCAGGCCGGTTTCTCGCCGGTACCCAGTACCTTATCCGCCATAATGCGGCGATCGATAGTCATACTCAGCGCAAGACGGACCCGGGCATCGGCGGTCGGGCCCTTTTGTGTATTAAACGCGTAGTAATAGGTCCCGAGCTGGGGCGGCGTATACACCTGGCCAGGAATATCCTTCAGGAGCTTCTGATACATGTTTTTCGGGAACGATTCGGTAATATCGATATCCCCTGCCAGATAGCGTTTCGTGGCGGACGATTCCTGATTAATCGGAATAAAGGTCACTTTTTGCAGGACAGTTTTCGCATTGTCCCAGTAGTGGGCGTTCGGCACGACAACCAGTTTTTCATTCACCACGCGCGCGTTCAGAACGTAGGCCCCGTTACCGACCAGCGCTCCCGGACGCGTCCACTCTTTCCCGCTTTCAACATTGGCTTTTTGCACCGGATAGAAGGCGAAGTTTGCCGTCAGGTTGCTAAACCACGGTAGCGGTTTATCCAGCTGGACGCGCAACGTTCTGGCATCCACCGCCGTCACGCCCAGGGTATCTGGCGCCGCTTTACCATCAATAATGGCCTGCGCGTTGCTGATGCCTGCCAGCGCCGCAAACCAGGCAAACGGAGAGGTCGTTTTCGGATCAACCAGACGCTGCCAGCTGTAGACAAAATCCTGCGCGGTAACCGGCGTACCGTCAGACCATTTTGCGTTATCGCGCAGGGTGAACGTCCAGATTCGGTTATCGTTGCTCTGCCAGCGCGTCGCCACGCCCGGAGTCAGTTCCCCTTTCTCATTCTGATTTACCAGCCCTTCGAAAAGATCGCGAATCACCTGAATCTCTGGCAACCCCACCGCTTTTGCGGGATCGAGCGAAGCCGGTTCGTCTTTAATATGTCTGACCAGCTCCTGTTTTTGCGCCAGCACCGTGCCCTGTGGCACATCGGCAGCGTATGAGAGTGAAGAGAGTCCGCACAGGCACAGTGCGGCAAAAAGACGCGAAACAGGATGCTTCATAAGATCCCCTTTAAAAAATTCAGGTAAAAAGCAGATGCGTAATTATTTGTTTCGACAGTAAGAAATGCAAACAACTTACGCCTGAATAGTGATTTAAGGCAATTCTCAGCCGTTAAGGAAACTATTTGATTAACAGCGGCTTTTGCACAACACTGCCTGTAGAGACTTCGTTATCAGGATATCGTATGGCAACCACCCGACCCCGCGCGGAACGCGGCGCCTTCCCTCCGGGCGCTGAACAATATGGCCGCTCATTTTTAGGCGCATCGCTGATCTGGTTCCCGGCCCCCGATGCCGATCGCGACAGCGGTTTGGTTATTGCCGGCACGCACGGAGATGAGAACTCGTCTGTCGTCACGCTCTCGTGCGCGCTGCGGACGCTGAGCCCGGCATTGCGACGTCACCACGTGATTCTTGCCGTGAATCCGGACGGCTGTCAGCTTGGATTACGGGCGAATGCGCGAGGAATCGACCTGAACCGTAATTTCCCTGCGGCAAACTGGCGCGCAGGGGAAACGGTATATCGCTGGAACAGCTCCGCCGAGGAGCGGGACGTGGTGCTGCTCACGGGCGATAAACCCGGATCGGAGCCGGAAACGCAGGCGCTGTGCCAGCTTATCCATAAGATCCACCCCGCCTGGGTTGTCTCCTTTCACGATCCGCTGGCCTGTATTGAAGATCCGCGCCACTCTGACCTGGGCGCGTGGCTGGCCCAGGCGTTCGCCCTCCCGCTCGTCACCAGCGTGGGCTATGAGACACCCGGTTCATTCGGCAGCTGGTGCGCCGACTTGAGCCTGCCCTGCATCACCGCTGAGTTCCCGGCGATCTCCTCCGACGAAGCCAGCGAAAAATACTTAAAGGCCATGATGGAGCTTCTGCGCTGGCAACCTCAGAGGTGAAGTACGCCGCTGGTAAAATTAAGCGCCGGTGAAACGTCAACGGCCAGCCACGTCGGGCCATCCAGATCGGCGAAACGGACCTGATTGACCAGCGGCAGCGCCGCACCGATCGCCCGCGAGGTGCAAAGCATGCATCCCAGCATCAGGGCGAACCCCTGCGCCCGGGCGTCCGCCGCCAGGGCCAGGGCTTCAGTCAGTCCGCCAGTCTTGTCGAGTTTGATATTGACCATGTCATAGCTGCCCTTAAGCGCGCTCAAATTCTCACGGGTATGACAGCTTTCATCCGCACAGACGGGCAACGGATGGATAAAATTCTTCAGCGCCGCATCCTCTTTTGCCGGCAGAGGCTGCTCCAGCATCGCCACGCCCAGATCGGCCAGCAGCTGGCATCGCGCGGCCAGCCCTTCGGGATGCCACGACTCGTTGGCGTCAACAATGAGCGTGGCTGACGGCACCGCCGAGCGAATGGCGACCATCCTCTCGCTGATCAGACGATCGTCGAGCTTCACTTTTAACAGCGTGGCCCCGGCGTCATAGAGCGCTTTCGCACTGGCGGCCATCTGCTCGGGCTCCCCAATCACGACCGTTTGCGCGGTCACGACGGACTCCGGCACGACCACGCCCAGCAATGACGTCAGCGATTTTTGCTGCTTAGCGGCTTCAAGGCTCCAGAGCGCACAGTCGATGGCGTTGCGCGCCGCCCCGGCGGATAAACGCTGCTGTAACGCGTCGCGCGTGAGGCCTTTTTGCAGGTCAGGTACCAGGGTCATGATCTGCGCCATCACGGATGGCAGACTTTCCCCATAGCGCGGGTAAGGCGTACATTCCCCGACGCCTTTAAACCCCTCTTCTTCGATTTCAACCACGACCACGCTGGCTTCACTTCGGCTGCCGCGAGAGATCACAAACGGGGTATGCAATGGCCAGGCTTCTTCATAGACCTTAACGCTTCTCA
The DNA here is from genome assembly GCF_049238165.1 of Enterobacter cloacae complex sp. IR5422. Classification (NCBI taxonomy): domain Bacteria; kingdom Pseudomonadati; phylum Pseudomonadota; class Gammaproteobacteria; order Enterobacterales; family Enterobacteriaceae; genus Enterobacter; species Enterobacter cloacae complex sp. IR5422. The sequence continues at coordinate 5,125 of NZ_JBMKHT010000037.1, forward strand.
TCACTGACTCCTTGCGGCCCGGAAAGGCGAAAAATTTGGTTTGCCGTGTTATCTGCTGATGGCATACACTAGCCACGACGTTAACTATATGTAAACAGGAAGATATCTATGTCACAACTCGTTCATTTCCAGGGCAACCCGGTTGCTGTAGCAGGTTCCATTCCGCAGGCTGGCAGCAAAGCGCAGGCTTTTACTCTGGTGGCTAAAGATCTGTCTGACGTCACACTGGCTCAGTTTGCGGGCAAACGCAAAGTACTGAACATTTTCCCAAGCATTGATACCGGCGTTTGTGCCGCATCCGTGCGTAAATTCAACCAGCTGGCGACTGAAATGGACAACACCGTGGTGCTGTGCATTTCCGCTGACCTGCCGTTTGCCCAGTCCCGTTTCTGCGGTGCCGAAGGCTTGAGCAACGTTATCACCCTTTCCACCCTGCGCAGCGCTGATTTCCTCGAGAGCTACGGCGTCAGCATCGCGGAAGGCCCACTGAAGGGTCTGGCAGCACGTGCTGTACTGGTTCTTGATGAAAACGACACTGTCGTTTTCAGCGAACTGGTTAACGAAATCACCACCGAGCCGGACTACACTGCCGCGCTGGACGTGCTGAAAGCATAATAAGTCCTTAGCATTCTATACAACTTATTCTCAACCTCGCCACGGCGGGGTTTTTTATTAGAAAATAGCTGAATCGTTAAAGCTAAAATATTCATCGATCACAAAAAGCATGCAATAAAGACAGCAACATGTAACTTACTCGTGATCATTAGCGCATTCTAATTGTTAAAATCACCTAATTTTAACCTCAGTGAAGCCCATCACATTTCCCTTTTTGTCTAAACATTAGATTTGCTTACGAAAGTAAATAATCGTTTCAGCAAAAAGGATAAAATATGAAGATCAAATTCGCTTTTACGCTCCTGGCGGTCCTGGTTTCTGGCCATGCCGCGGCTAAAACCTGGGTGCTGACAAGTGCTGAAAGCAGCGTAGAGAAAGGAAACTGGAAGATTTCGAGTGATGAGCTGAAAGTTAAAGATCAGACGTTCAGCATTGAGCAAAAAGTCTTGCACGGCGGCAAGCAGGAAGGCAGTAAAGTCATCATTATTAGCAGTAAAGATGGCCTGACGATTACCCTGAGCCCGACCCGCGGCATGAACCTTCTGCACGTTGAAGGGTTTGGCACCCGACTGGGATGGAATTCACCCGTCAAAGAGGTCGTGAATCCGGCTTATATCAACCTTGAGAGCCGCAACGGTCTTGGCTGGCTGGATGGTTTCAACGAGATGATGGTGCGCTGTGGCTATGAGTGGACAGGTCACCCTGTCACGGCGGACGGGCAAATTTACACCCTGCATGGCAGGGCCGGGAATACCCCGGTATCACAGGTGGAAGTTGAGGTGGCGGATGCCGCCCCGCATGAGATCCGCGTTCGGGGTTTGATCAAAGAGAGCACGTTCAAAAAAGTGGATCTGCAGACCATGACCGAACTGCGCTACGTTCCCGGAACCAACCAGTTCAGCCTGCATGATGTTCTGACCAACCATGCCGATTACCCTCACGATTACCAAATCATCTATCACAGCAACTTCGGGACGCCGATCCTTGAAGAAGGCGCACATTTCCTTGCGCCAGCGGCGAGCGTAAGCCCATTCAATGACTACGCCAAAGCGGGCGTTAACGACTGGCAAACCTATGCCGGGCCGACAAAAGGCTTTGATGAGATGGTCTTTAACATTCAGCCGCTCGCCGACAACAACCACGAAACGCTCGCGGCGGTGGTCAATAAAGCCGGCGATAAAGGCGCATCCATCCAGTTTGATACGCGCCAGCTGCCCGTGCTGACCTTATGGAAAAACACCGATACGCTGAAGCAGGGTTATGTCACGGGCATTGAACCGGGCACCAGCTACGCCTACCCCGTTACGATTGAACGCCAACAGAAGCGGGTTAAGCAGCTGGAGCCTGGCGCCAGCGCGCGGTTTGATCTGACCTATACCCTGCTCCACAGCCCGCAGCAGGTGAAAGAGGTTGAAAGCAGGATTGCGTCGATTCAGGGCGAGACAAAAACAGACATCGTTAACACGCCGCTGGCGAAGGAATAAATCAAAAGTGAAAAGTAAAAAGCCTCTTTGCAGAGGCTTTTTTGTTATTCGTCACCTTTCTTATGATTCAAACCATACTCACGTAGCTTATTGGCGATTGCGGTGTGCGAGACGCCCAGGCGTTTTGCCAGTTTGCGGGTGCTGGGATAGCTGCGGTACAGCTGCGTCAGCACAGAACGCTCGAAACGGCTGGTGATGTCATCAAGCGACCCTTCCATCGCCTCTTCCCCTACCGATACCGTTCCGGCGTCGTAATCCGGCAACAGGATATCCTGCGGGCGCAGCTCATACCCTTCAAGCTGGGTCAGCGCACGATATACGGCGTTTTTGAGCTGACGAATGTTCCCCGGCCAGCCGTAGCGCATAAGCACCGTGCCCAGATCGGCAGACAGCTTCGGACGAGGAACCCCCTGCTCATCGGCAAAGCGGGCGACGAACAGCTCCGTAAGCGGCATGATGTCCTGCGGACAATCGCGCAGCGGCGGAATATTCAGCGTCAGGACGTTAAGGCGGTAATAGAGATCTTCGCGGAAGATCCCCTTTTGCACCAGTTCCACCAGGTTCTTCTGGGTGGCGCAAATGACGCGCACGTCCACATGCACTTCGTGATCCTCACCGACGCGGCGGAACGTGCCGTCGTTCAGGAAACGCAGCAGCTTAGCCTGCATACGCGGCGACATTTCGCCGATCTCGTCCAGCAGTACGGAACCGCCGTTAGCCTGCTCGAAGAACCCTTTCTTGCCCTCCGGCGCGTGACCAAACAGCTCGCTTTCAACGGCATCTTCCGGGATAGAGGCACAGTTAAGTGCCAGATAAGGCTTAGCCGCACGCGGGCTCGCCAGATGCACGGCGTGAGCCAGCAGGTCTTTCCCGGTGCCGGTATCGCCGGTAATCAGCAGCGGCGCGGTCAGGCTTGCGAGCTTACGCGCCTGATCAACCACATGACGCATTTTCGGGCTGACGGCAATAATCTGGCTGAACGCGCCAACGTCCTGACTGGAGAGGTTTTGCAGCTGACGACCCATGCGTAGCGTCGAGCGCAGCATGATCACCGCCCCGGTCAACACCCGGGTATTCCCTTCCCCTTTCAGATAGACCGGCGTGATCTCCATCAGGAAATTCTGCCCGTTAATCACCACATGCTCGCTGTGCGTGTTCTGCGGATTGCTGTCCAGCCAGCGCTGGAAGTTAAAACCGGGGATCAGCTGCGCGGCGTGATGATTGCTGAGCTTCTCCTGGCTCTGCGCGAAAAGCTGGCAGCTCGCGTGGTTAACGCGCTCAACTTTGCTTTTCAAATCCAGAGAGAGGAACGGTTCAGGCATGGCTTCCAGCAGCGCGCTCAGCGCCAGGTGCTCACGCTCGGACGGCATCCAGGGAATGGTGCGTACATCCGTAACGCCAGCGATACGGCGGATTTCCGCCATCAGGCTGCTGAAGGTATTAAATTCAATTTCGGCAAAATTGAGGTAAATTCGCCCGACAGGATCGATCTCAATGCCACGTAAATCAATGCTACGTAAAACAAGAAGATCGAGTAATTCGCGGGTCAGACCGAGACGGTCTTCACAGAAGACTTCAAGACGCATGGGAAATTCACCGTTTTAAGCCAATAACAGTAAAATGATATGTCAGAACACGGTGATCGGGAAGATGGCTGTCAACAAATATTGACAGCCAGCACGATTAGTGAACAAAACCTCACGGCGAAGGTTTTTTATTGAGCGTCTCTTTGAGCTGGCCGATCAGTTCACGCCTGAAATCCCCCAGCCGGGGCTTATCGCCGTCAATCCAGGGCAGCGGACGGCTGACTTCCATCGCTTTAATCCCCAGGCGTGCGGTTAATAATCCCGCACCGATGCCCTGAGCCGCACGGGCAGAAAGACGCGCCGCCAGATCCTGCGACATCCAGTCCATGCCCACTTCGCGCACCAGCTCACTCGCCCCGGCAAACGCGATATTGAGCAGGACCAGCTTAAACAGTCTGATCCGACTGTAGTAACCCAGCTCTATGCCGTAAAGGTTCGCAATACGGTTGATCAGGCGCAGGTTACGCCAGGCGATAAAAGCCATATCGACCAGCGCCAGCGGGCTGACGGCAATCATCAATGTGGATTCCGCCGCAGAACGGCTGATCTCGCGCCGCGCCTGAGCATCCAGCACCGGCTGTACCATGTGGGAATAGAGCGTCACCACTTCCCGGTCATTCTGAGTTTCATGGATGGCGGCATACCAGCGCTGAAGCGCCGGATGCGACTGATCGATTCCGGCCTGGCTGGCCAGCTTTTCACAGAACGCGCGCCCTTTCCCGGTGCCGTGACTGTGGAGCAGATCCCGCGCTGCATCACGCTCGTGCGCGCGCTGTCGCAGACGCCAGAGTCGACGCCATTCGGTGGCAACCGACCCGACGCCAGCCCCGACAATCAGCGCGCCTGCGGCACATCCGCCCAGCGCCACCCAGTCCTGTGTGTGCCAGGCATTCATCGTCCACTGCACGCCCTGACCCACCACGCTTACGCCAAACAGCGCCAGACCGGCGGTGACCATCCTGCGCCACAGGCTGCGTTTTGGACGCAGCGCGGCGTCCATGACCGCCTCCGCCGGACCATCCTCAACAACCGGGTCGTCCTGCAGCGCCGGGGCAAAGTTATCGGCCTGGGTACCGCTGAACGTCTGCGCCGTTTTGAACGCCTCCTGCGGGTTCTGCTCAAGCGTTCCGGTAAAGTCAATGCGCGGTTTTAACGGTTCCGTCATCGCAATTTATCTCCAATCAAAAACTCCAGCGCCGCATCCAGACGGATGTGCGGTAAAGGCCTGTCGACGCTCATGGCCTGCGGGCGGAAGGCTTCAAACTGGAAGCCCTGATTCTGCCAGAAGGCCTGGCCCGGCAGCCGCGCAGGCACTTCGCCTGGGTAGACAGTAAGCGGTTCACCGTCGCTGAGCCGGTTCCCGCGTAATGCCGGTATTTTCTCGCCGTTAAGGTCAATTAGCCCGCTTTGCGTCGCCTGCACGGACGCGAGCCCAAGGCAATCCATGCCGATCCCTTCGAAGGCGGCGTTTTGCCAGGCGTCCTGTACCAGCTGCTGTAGCAGCGACACCATATTGGCATGCTGGTCGACGGTGACGTGATCGGCTTTTGTGGCCGCAAAGAGCAGTTTATCGATCACCGGTGAGAAAAGACGGCGGAACAGCGTCCGCTGCCCGTAGTGAAAACTTTGCATCAGCTGCGTCAGGGCAAGGCGCATATCGTTGAATGCCTGTGGCCCGCTGTTGAGCGGCTGCAGACAATCCACCAGCACAATCTGGCGGTCAAATCGTAAAAAGTGGTTCTTATAGAATCCCTTGACCACCTTCTCACAGTAGTAATGGTAACGCTCGCGCAGCATACCGGCGTTAGTGTGCTTATCAGCCTGCGCCAGCGTCGACTCGCCAACCCCATTCACATCCGGCCAGGGGAAAAACTGAAGCGCAGGCGCGCCCGCTAAATCACCCGGCAGAACAAAGCGCCCCGGCTGAATGAAGTGTAACCCTTCCTGTTTACACTGGTGTAAATACGCCGTCCAGGCGTCGGCAATGGCCGCCAGACGGTTTTCATCTGCTGGGGCAAGCGGGTCCAGCCCTTCGCACAGCTGTCGCCATTTGGCCGACCACCCGGCGCGTTGCCCCTGCAGCAATCCCGTCATCTGGCGTGACCAGCTGAGGTAATCCTGCGCCAGCATCGGCAGGTCGAGCAGCCATTCGCCGGGGTAATCGACGATTTCAAGGTATAGCGTGGAGGTATCCTTGAAATGGCGCATCAGGGATTCATTCGAGCGGAAACGCAGCGCAAGGCGAATTTCACTGACCCCTCGCGTCGGCGTCGGCCACGCGGGCGGGTCGCCATAAAGCTGTGCCAGCCCTTCGTCATAGGTAAAACGGGGAATACCAAAATCACGCTGTGGAACGCGCTTAACGCCCAGCAGACGCTCTTCCCGCACCGCGCCAAGCAACGGCAGACGCGCCCCGGCGTGCAGGTTCAGGAGCTGGTTCACCATCGCGGTGATAAACGCCGTCTTACCGCTTCGGCTCAACCCCGTCACCGCCAGTCGCAGATGACGGTCAACGCCGCGGTTTACCAGTGAATTGATTTCGTTTTTAAGTCGCTTCATCGCCGTCCTTCGTTGCCTGGAAGCCTTGAATGCATGGCTTCAGAATACAATAAATGGGGGCAGATCGTTGATTATCAATTCTTATTTATTGCTATTGCCGTTTTTTCTCCAGTAAGATGAACGCCATTGCTGTCAGTCCTGAGTGAGTAAGGTGTATGTCACCCACCATTTATGATATCGCACGGGTTGCGGGCGTATCGAAATCAACCGTTTCCCGCGTTCTGAATAAACAAACGAATATTTCTCCTGAAGCGCGTGACAAAGTGCTGAAGGCGATTGACGAATTAAATTATCAGCCCAACAAACTGGCCCGTGCCCTGACCTCTTCAGGATTCGATGCCATTATGGTTATTTCGACCCGTTCAACCAAAACCACTGCCGGCAATCCTTTTTTCTCCGATGTTCTTCATGCCATTACGGCAAAAGCGGAAGAAGAAGGATTCGATGTTATTTTACAAACCTCAAAAAGCAGTGAAGACGATCTCCTGAAATGCGTGAGTAAAATAAAACAGAAGATGATCAAAGGGATCATCATGCTGAGTTCGCCCGCAAATGAATCCTTTTTCACCACGCTGGACGCGTATGGCGTACCGGTAGTGGTTATCGGCAAAGTGGAAGGTGAGTATCAGAATATTTATTCCGTCGACACGGATAATTTTCATGACAGCGCCACGCTGACGGAAACCTTTATCAAAAACGGCCGCCGGAAAATTGCCTGCCTGCATGCGCCGCTTGAATATCATGTTTCGATCGATCGCCTGGCGGGTTATAAAGCCAGTCTGGAAAAGCACCATATTGCGATTAACCCGGACTGGATCATGGATGGCGGTTATACCCATGAGAGTGCGCTTAAGGCGGCTCTGGAACTGCTCTCTTCACCCACGCCGCCTGATGCCGTATTTGCTACCGACAGCATGAAGTTACTCGGCCTTTATCGCGCGGCGGACGAGTTAAATCTGATGATACCGGAACAGGTGGTGATAGCCGGATACAGTGACCCGATGCTGTCTCTCATTTTAACGCCCGCACCTGGCGGCTTTGATATCCCGACCCGCAAACTGGGGGAAGAGAGCTGCGATCTTCTCTTCAGGCGTATTGCGGGTCACCCCGCCCCGCAAAAAGTGCTGGTTGATACCCATTTTTTACTGGCGGCCTCGCTGCGCTAAAACCAGGGGCGGTAAGCCCCTGGAGGACCCACGGGTCAGAATGCGTAATTTACCCCAACGCCCGCATAGTGGAAGCGGTCGTTTTTACCCTCGTCATGGTTTTCCCATTCGTAGGCGTATTCAAGCGTCATGGATAAACCGTTGTTGAAGTCATAGGCGTACTGCATACCCAGACGGTTGAAATCATGTCCTTCCCGCTCAGGATCGTCCTGCCAGTCCCAGTTCGACCAGCGATCGAGCCCCAGTCGGGTGTAAGGCGTTAAGGTCGTCTGACCCAATGAAATAGGCAGGTAGGCGCGAATTTCCTGAGTGGAGAACTCGCCGTTATTACGTGAACCGTCCATATTGAAACCGCGCTCTAAATAGTAATTCACTTTAGCGGCAAAGGTGTCGTTAATGGTCCAGGTAAAGCCCGTTTCGGTTTCGACGCGGCTGTCTGAATAGCCTGTTTTTTCCAGATCGTTGGCAAACTGATACATGGCAAACCAGCCGCCGAAACGCCAGTCGTCGGTTAATTTAATATCCCAGTCCGGCTGAATTTTGTAGCGCTGCATATTTGCGCTGCCGTCTCTGGCGCCGTGTTCATCCTTAAAGTGATAGCCATAATTACGGAAACCACCGGTCAGACCAAACGTGAAATCATCGTTACCAATAAAACGATAGCGTAATTCAAATTCCGGGCGATCGAAATAGGTCCCACGGGTCATGCTGCTATAATCAACCGGTCCTTCCTGATACATCGCCAGCGAAATAGTCCAGGCATCCCAGGTCGCATTAAACCACACGGAGGGTTCATATAGTCCGTCTTTATCTTCTCCCTGGCCTTCGACGTTTTCAATTTCATACATCGCGCCAATATTAAATTCCCATTGCTTAGCCGTTTCTGTTGCATGTGCGCAGCTCACCCCTGCGCACAGCACGAGCGCAGCACTTTTTAGTAGAGTACTCATAAAATATTCCCTTTATAATTAACAAACAAAAAACCGGAAATTTGCATTTCCGGCAAACACCTTTCTTATCTAATAGCCGCTTCGGTATCGGCGTCGAAGAAATGGCACTTATTCATATCGAACTGGATGCCGATATTATCCCCAGCGGCATAATCATTCGCGGCTCCCGCGCGAACCACCAGCTCATGGCCGCCAACGGTGGCGTAGAGCATGAACTCCGCACCGGTCAGTTCGGCCACGCTGACTTTCGCCGCAATATTTTCACCGCTACTCTGCTGGGTGAGAATATCTTCCGGGCGGATCCCAAAGACCACAGCTTTACGCTGATATCCAGCGGCTTGCAGTGCAGCGAGCTTGTCTTCCGGGATCGCCAGGCGCAGCGTTTCCGTGACGAAATAGCGGTCGTCGATGGCACCACGAACAAAGTTCATGGCTGGCGAGCCAATGAACCCCGCAACAAACATGTTTGCCGGCTCGTTGTATACCTGCTTCGGTGCCCCGACCTGCTGAATAATGCCGTCTTTTAAGATCACAATGCGGGTCGCCATCGTCATGGCTTCCGTCTGATCGTGGGTCACGTAAATCATCGTGGTATTGAGCTTCTGGTGGAGCTTGCTGATTTCAGCCCGCATCTGCACGCGAAGCTTGGCATCGAGGTTGGAGAGCGGTTCATCCATCAGGAACACGCCCGCTTCCCGCACTATCGCCCTGCCCAACGCCACACGCTGACGCTGGCCGCCGGACAGCGCGCCGGGTTTACGCTTGAGGTACTCCCGTAAGCCGAGGATTTGTGCGGCCCAGTTGACGCGCTCTTCGATAACCGCCGGGGCGATTTTCTGCATCTTCAGGCCAAACGCCATGTTGTCGTAGACCGTCATATGCGGATAAAGCGCATAGTTCTGGAACACCATGGCGATGTCACGCGATTTGGCGGGCACATCGTTCATACAAACGCCGTCGATCACCAGTTCACCGGCGGAAATCTCCTCCAGCCCGGCAATCATGCGCAGCGTCGTCGATTTACCGCAGCCAGACGGGCCGACAAAAACGATAAACTCCTTGTCCTCGATTTCGAGATTAAAATCCTTCACCACGTGGACCTGGTTATCGTAAATTTTCTGAATATGTTTCAGTGACAGTTGTGCCATTTTTAATTCCTTATCAATACGCCCGGGAGGCCCAGAAATCGGTCAGGCATTTCCAGGTCAGTTCCTGCGTTGAATGAAGCTGTAATCCCGCATGGGTCAGGCCTGAGCCAATCCCGACCGACAGCATGCCCGCCGCGTTGATCGCTTCCACCCCCGCGGGCGCATCTTCGACCCCAATGGCCGCCTCGGGGCGGACGTTCAGGCCAGCACACGCGGCGAGGAAGATCTCCGGGTCCGGTTTTGAACAGACGATACGGGAGGCATCGGCGCAAAAATCAAAGGCGTCATGAATACCCAGGGCATGCAGTATTCCAGGAGCGTTGAGGGAAACGGAGGCGAGCCCAATTTTGACCTTCGCCGCCCGAATGTCCGCCAGCACCTCCCGGATGCCCGGCAGCAGTGACGCCTCGGTCAACGACGACAGCGATGCGACGTAGAGCGCATTTTTCTTCCCCGCCAGCGCCAGGCATTGTTTGTCGTCAAACGCCCCCTCTTTCCCACCGTGTCGCAGAATCCGCTGCAGGGATTCCATGCGGCTAATTCCCTTCAGCTCCTCGTTGAACACCTCATCGATAGCGATGCCGATCTCCTGTGCGACCGAACGCCAGGCGAGAAAATGGAGATGCGCCGTATCGGTGATGACCCCATCTAGATCGAATACAACAGCTTCAGGCTTCATGGCTGGCCTCCGTGGTAGCGGTCCCATTAAAAGACGTAAGAAATTCCCTACGAGACAGTGCCTGCCGCTCCGATACGCATACCGTTTTTCCCCACAGGGTTAACGTGACGGGCGCGGTGGTCTCGATGGTTAAAACGTCATTTTCAAACGTGAAGCGCAGGCGAGCGTTCTGCCAGCGCAGCGGGAAGGCAAGTTTTCGCCAGCGAGCGGGTAGCTTCGGCGCAAGATGCAGCTCGCCCTCAACAATCTGCATGCCGGCAAACCCCTGAATAACGCCGGACCAGATAGCCCCCGTGGCAGCGGCATGAATGCCGTCATCGCTGCTGTGCGGATCGTCGCCCAGATCGATAGCCACGCCAGCGCGCCAGAAGGCGTAGGCCCCTTCCGTATCGCCACAGCGGGCGGCCACAATGCCGTGAATAGCCTTGCTCAGCGAAGAGTCATGGATCGTACGTGGCTCGTAAAACGCCAGGTTGGCCGCGCACTGGGCGGGGGTAAATTTCTCCGGCAACAGATAGTTAAGCATCACCACATCAGCCTGCTTGAGGATCTGCATCTCGTTAACTTCCGCGCGAGAGTAATCCAGCAGGATGGTCTGCTTACCCGCTTTGGCTTTATAGCGGCTTAAATCGATCGCCGGTTTCGCCATGAACGAATCGTCCTGCGGGATAACGCCCCCGGCGTCGGCTTCCGGCAGCCACAAGCGGGCCAGGAAGGTGGTCGCCTTCTCCATGAAGCAGGCATCTTCACGCTCAAACATCGACATAAACCGACATGCGCTGGCCACGTTGTACCAGGCCAGATAGTTGGTGTAGGCGTTGTTATTCACATGTTCGGTGTATTCGTCCGGCCCAATCACATCATGAATTTCCAGGCGCCCGTTAATCTCCGTAGCGCGGCCCATCCAGAACGTTGCCGTCTCCACCAGCAGGGTCAGCCCTTCATTGCGCATAAATGCGTCATCACGCGTGGCCTGCCAGTAGGCCACAACGGCCCAGGCAATGTCCGCCACGATGTGGTGTTCGGCCAGGGCGGAGGCCACTTTCTGCCGCATGCCCGTACGGATGTTGATAGCCGCAAATTCCGGCGTCTCCTCTTTGCCGCTTGCGGCGCTCTCCCACGGGAACAGCGCGCCAGGCCAGCCGTTGCGGCGGGCTTTTTCCCGGGCCCCGGCCAGGTTCAGCCAGCGATAGCGCAGCAGACTGCGGGCCACCTGCGGACGAGTGAAAAGATGGAAAGGCAGCATGAATATTTCGGTGTCCCAGAAGACATGGCCTTTATACCCCTCGCCGGTCAAGCCCTTAGCGGCAATACTGCTCCGCTCATCATGGGCTGGCGTCATGGTGGTCAGATGCCAGACGGCATAGTCCAGCGCCATCTGATCGTCAGGAGCTGCAGAAGCCACTTCTACCCGGGCGTCACGCCAAACGTCTTCCCATGCGCAGGCTGAACTCTCCAGCAGCGAGGCATAACCTCTTGCCGCACAAACCTTGAGATCCGCCAGCACGCTGCGCGCGAAAGATTCCTGCGACAGGGCTTTATCGCTGCGATGGGCCACCCAGACCAACTTATCAAGCGTGACAGTGTCACCCTGCGGTATCGTCAGGGAATAGTGAGCAGAGAGCCGACGATTTTTAGCGGTAAAGCAGCTTTCGCTGTCGGCTGATAGCTGACAAAAAGCCGAGATGACAACGTCAGAGGCCCGGTCCTGTGTTTCATACACACCCTGCATATAGTGCTGGTCGAATACCCTGACAGAAATTTCATCCAGATGCTGACGGCCGGTATTGGTTTGTGTTGCATCAATACCGGTTTTCATCACCACCTGCGAGGCTGCATCAAGCGGGGTGATCGCAAGCTGCATGGCCACAAGCGGCAGCTGATCCAGAGAGACAAAACGACGACTCTCCAGGCGATAGCGCTTTCCGTTGGGCGAGCGCCAGACAACGCGGCGATGCAGCTCGCCGTTGGCAAACGCCAGCTCGCGCTGCCACTCAAGAATGTCCCCGGACAGAAGGGTAAAATTCACCCCGTCCAGCTCAACCTCGATACCGGTGATATCGGGCAAATTGATCAGCTCAGTGGTCTCATTACGTCCCGCCTGGTGATACAAGCCCGCAAGATACATCCCTCGGGTTTGCTGGGTGTAATCTTCTTCATGCGCAGCGCGAATGCCCATGTAGCCGTTACCGCATGCCATAATGGACGCGTACTTATTCAGACTGTGCGGACAAAAGCCCGGATCGGTTAATACAGACACGCTCAGCATAATGTTACGCTTTCTCCTGTTTCTGCCGACTGATAAAGCGCCGCGACAAGCTGCTGAATCACCAGCCCCTGTTCAGCATCTGCAATCATTACGGGCTCTCCCTGCACGTGGCGGACAAAGGCCTCCATGCTGCGTAAATGGCGCTGATCGTCAGCCTCTTCACGCTGAATCAGGGTTTGTAACGCCCCGGCGTCATCCTGATAAATATGTGCCGGGAAAAGCGTCGCCCCCGCTTTTTCACCGCAAAACGCGACATTCATGATCGACTGCTCGCGGATATTCAGCGCAAACGAGGTGTCCAGACGCAAAATGCCGCCGTTGCAGAATTCGATGGTGCCAAACAGGGCATCTTCCACCGTAAACTGAGCAGGATCCCACTCGCCAAACTGGCCGCTGCTTTTCCGGGTTCCCAGCCTCTGGAAACCGTGCGCCGTGACCCTTTTGACCGCCGGGAAACCCAGCACGTACATCGCGGCATCCAGCATGTGAATACCAATGTCAATCAGCGGCCCACCGCCCTGCAGCGCTTTATTGGTGAAGACGCCCCAGCCCGGCACGCCGCAGCGCCGCAGCGCCTGCGCCGAGGTGAAGTAGATTTCGCCCAGCGTTCCGTTCATCACGGCCTCGCGCAGCAGTTGCGTATCGAGCGCAAAGCGGTGATGGAAGTCATATGCCAGCACTTTGCCCGCCTTGCGGGCAGCGATCCGCATCTCGTCGGCCTCTTGCGGCGTCATGGCAGGCGGTTTTTCGCACATCACATGACAGCCGGCCTCCAGCGCCGCCATCACATGCTCAAAATGGAATCGGTTTGGCGAACAAACGCTCACCACGTCCGGCTTAACCGCCTCCAGCATGGCGCACGCGTCCTGCCACGCCGACGGTATGGCATGGCGCTCCGCAAAAGCCTGTGCCTGTTCGAGGCGGCTGTCCATGACAGCCACCATCTGAACATCACTGCGCGTGGCGTAATACGAGGCATGCACTTTGTCCGCAACCTGCCCGGCGCCAATGATGGCGACGCGCAGTGGCGACGTTGTTGAAGCACTCATCACGCTCGTCATCCTTAGCATTCGCGTAAATAAGTGAGTGAATCCCGGTAAGCCTGAGCGGGATCCTCAGCGCGCACGCGACACTCGTATACCACATAGCCCTGGTAATTATCCGCACGCAGCTGATTGAACAGGCTGGCAAAATCGAGGCTACCGCTTCCCGGCTGGTAACGGTGATTATCGGCGATATGCACATGGCCAAGCAGATCGCGGTGCTGATGCAGCGCCTCCGTCAGCGAATCTTCTTCAATGTTCATATGATAGAAATCGCCGATGATCTGCACGTGCTTGAGGGCGTTCTCTTCGATATAGCGACGTGCGTCAGCCAGGGTGTTGATCATGTGATCCTGATAGCGGTTCAGCGGCTCCAGGTAGACGGTGGTTCCGGTGCGCGCGGCCACCTCATCCAGCCAGCGCAGCGATGCACTCACCGCTTTGCGGTCGCCTTCCAGACTGCGTGGAGAGGTCATCGGCGGCAAACGGAAGGTAAACATTCCCCAGGCTGCAGGCACGATAATGCCCTTGCCGCCCACTTCGGCCAGGGCTTCCAGAATGCGTTCAATCTGCGCTAAACCGTTCAGACGACGCTCTTCGATAAAGTCACCAATCCAGCCATCGTATCCGCCGCAGGCGGTCGTGACCGGCAGGCCGGTGGCCTTAATCGCCGCTTTCACCTCGGCGAGATTTTCCACCAGCAGCTTGCCGTCAATCTCATAGCCATCAAAACCCATCGCCTTGATGTACTCGAATTTTTCCAGGATGTTGGACGGGAAAAAGGCCTGATTTTGTGTTGCGATTTTCATGAGTTGCTTTCCTTAGCTTAAAAAGTGACGCCCATTTTGATGCTCAGTTCAGGATGCTGATCCACATATTTCATGTAGCTTTCAGCGCTGGTGGTGAAGGTCACGACCGGGTCGATCAGATCTTCACAATTCAGATAACCGTTCATCAGCAGTTCCCAGCAGGTCTCTTCAATACGCTTGCGGCTCCAGCGCGGGTAATCCGGATTTGGCTCACTGCAGGCTCGGGAGAAGACAATCTTCGCGTTGTTGAAATGCGCTTCACGCCCCAGGTTAAAGCCTGCTGAGAACGGTTTAGCGAATGCAACGTAGGAGATGGTGCCGCCGTAGGCGAGGCCGCGCAGCGCGGACTGCAGCGCATCGGCAAAGCCGCTGGTCTCGATGATCACGTCTGCGCCCTGCTTCCCGGTCAGCTTTTTAATTTCCAGACCAACGTCTGTGCCGATTGGGTTCAGGCAGTGGTCCGCACCGTGACGACGGGCGATCTCGCAGCGGTGTTCGATCGGATCAACGCCGATGACAACTGACGCGCCCGCTTTTTTCGCCAGCTGAATCGCAATCTGTCCGATGGCACCCAGGCCGACCACGACAACAAAGTCGCCCACGCGGACGTTGGCATCACGCACGCCGCTCATGGCAAACTGTGCCGGATCGTAGCAGACGGCGTTCTTCCAGGAGGCGCCCTGCGGCATTTTGCGCAGCTTGTAGTTGTTGACGGCATTCACGATAACCGTCTCCTGCAGCGGACCGTAGCAGCAAACGCGATCGCCAGTCTGGTATTCCGTGACGTCCGCACCGCATTCGATAATGTCGCCAACAATCATGTTGCCCAGCTGGAACTTACCGAACTCGATTCCGCGCGCTGCGCCCTCTTCACGCGGCGTGAACATCTGCCACTCCGCGTTAAACTCTTCATCGATAAACGGGCTTGCGGCGCGGAAATCGACCACTTCAGTGCCGTGCTTCGGGGCACCAAAGCGGGCACGAATTTTCACTTCATGTGCTTCCACAGCACGATCTTCATATTCCACCAGCGCCGCCACGCGTGGCGCTGTCGCAACTAATTTTTTCATGATTAACTCCTTGTTAAAATTGGCCGCCTCAGCCCTTCACGCCACCGGCGGTCAAACCACTTTTAATAAAACGTTCAGACAGGGCGTACATGATGACCACCGGAAGTGCCGTCACCAGCGATGCCGCCATCATGCGACCCCAGATATAATCGGGTGTGCTAAAGAGCGTGTTCAGCCCGACCGGCAAGGTGAAGTTGCTGGCGCTGGACAGGAAAATGGACGCAAACAGATAGTCGTTCCACGCCACCATGAAGCAGTAGACAAACACCGATACGAGCCCGGATATCGCCAGCGGAACGGTAATACGGAAGATGATTTGCAGGCGGTTAAGGCCGTCCATCATCGCGGCTTCTTCTATTTCGTCCGGAATGGTGTCGAAGTAGCTGCGCAGCATGAACACCGCCGTCGGTAACGTCTGCGTCACCATGGTGATAATCAGCGCCAGCTCGGTGTCGTAGATCCCCAGCGCGGTGATGATTTTGAACAACGGCACCACCAGCAAGATGCCGGAGAACATGTAGACGGTGTAAAAACTCGCGTTGATCGTCGTGCGTCCCTTAAAACGCAGCTTGGACAAGGCGTAAGCGCCCAGCGTACCGAGAAACACGGCAATCACCGATGAGGTCAGCGACACCACCATGCTGTTTCTGAAGTAATCCACAAACGGGAAGATCAGCGGGTTAAAGATGTCGATGTAATGCTGCAGCGTCCACGCCTGCGGCAGAATGGTCGGATGGAGCGAGATCGCCTCTTTCGCACTCTTAAACGACGTCATTAGCATCACGAAGAACGGGAACAGCGTGATGATCAGGAATACCGCCAGCCCGAGATAAAAACCAATACGGCTCAGTACGCGTTTATTTGTTGCCATTGAGGTTCACCCTTTTTCTGGTCAGCAGAATCACAGCGAAGATGATCACGAACAGCACCACAGAGATCGCCGCTGCTTTACCCAAGTCGTTGAAAGCGAATGCGGTTTTGTAGAGATAGACGCCCAAAATATCGACCTTCGTGGTCAGCAGGTAGACGTCAGCAAACATGTAGAACATCCAGATGGTGCGAAGCGTGACCACCGTGGCCAGTACCGGCATAATCGCGGGCAGCGTGACGATCCGAAAACGTTGCCAGGCATTCGCGCCGTCCATTTCCGCCGCTTCATACAGGGATTTATCAATGGTCTGTAAAATCGCCAGGAATGAGATAAACGCGTACGGGAAGTAACGCCAGATCGCGAACAGCACCACCAGTACGAAGCTGCTGTTCGGGTTGTCGAACCACAGCGGCGCCTGGTCATACAGGTGCAACAGGTCTACGCCCAGATAGTTCACAATGCCGTAGCCGTTGTTGAACATGTATTTCCAGGCAAACACCAGCGAAATAGACGGCGTGACGTAGGATAAAATCACCAGTGAACGTGCCGTCTTACGCAGCCGAAACTCGCGATTAAAGAAGATGGCCACGGCCAGCCCCAGCACCGTGCTGCCAATCACCACCAGCGCGGTGTACCAGAAAGTCATCCACAGCGAGTGCCAGAAAGCGGCATCGCCGAGGATGCGAATGTAATTGTCCAGGCCGACAAACACGGCGCTAATGCGCGGGTTGAGCGGCAAGCGTAAAAAACTGATTTCAATATTGGAAATCATTGGCCAGGCCACCAGGCCCCCCAGCAGAATCAGGCTGGGGGCCAACAGCAGCATGGCGAAAGGCATATCTGAACGACCAGAAAACAACGTCTTCATAATTTCCTTCCGCAGAGCGCTCCTATCGTTGTGTAATGAGATCAGTCAGTCGCTTCTGGCTGCTGCTTAACGTTGTGTTAAGGTCCTTCTGCCCCACCGTGACGTTATGTACCATGGAGCTGATAATGCCGGAGCCCGTCACGTCGCCCATGCGGGTGAAGTTTTTATCCCCAACCGCGCCAAACACCTGCACGTTCGGGAACTGTGCAATCAGCTCATATGGCAACTGCCCAAACGCTTTAATCACGTCGTTGTTTTTCCAGGTATCCGTGCCCACCA
This sequence comes from Enterobacter cloacae complex sp. IR5422, assembly GCF_049238165.1. Lineage (NCBI taxonomy): Bacteria > Pseudomonadati > Pseudomonadota > Gammaproteobacteria > Enterobacterales > Enterobacteriaceae > Enterobacter > Enterobacter cloacae complex sp. IR5422. Next base: position 22,521 of record NZ_JBMKHT010000037.1, read on the forward strand.
CCCCTTTGTTTACCGGCAGCGCCGCGCCCGGCGACATCATGACCCAGTCCGTCGCGTTTTGAGCCTGTTCCATCCAGGTAACAAACTTCTCGGCCGCTTTGGTCTCCTCTTCGGTTTGTCCGGTGGTGATCGTCAGCGAGGTGATCATGCCGTACACCGCCGATGAGTTTTCAGTCGGGACAACGAAGCCCAGGTTGGCAGGGTTTCCGTCCTTGTAGACGGCGGGCAGGATGTAGGTGGAGTAAACCGCCATCGGCGCAGAACCGTTCATGAAGGCGTCTTTGATCTCCATAACATCGTTCGAACCCGGCATGGTGGTCGCAGCCAGCGCTTTATAAAACGCCAGCGCTTTGGCCATTTCCGGGGTATCGATGTCGACATTCCCTTTTGCATCAAACACGTTCGCGCCACCGGAAAGGGCAAACTGAGAGAACGACTGTTCGGTCATCACGCTTTCCGCAGTCGGTAACGCGATGCCGTAATGTTTTTTAGCCGGGTCGTTCAGGCGCTGGCTGGCTTGCAGAAGCTGTTCCCAGTTATGCGGCTCCTCAATGCCCGCCGCGGCCAGCACATCTTTGTGGTACCACACGCCAGAGAGCCAGGCGCTGATCGGCACGCCCGTCCAGGCTGCGCCGTCTTCCGTGCGGACAACGCGCAAGATGCCGTCATAGAAGGTGTTTTCCCCCACCGCCTTAATTGCTTCAGCGATTGCGTCACGATCCAGAAGCTGTTCTTTATCCATCACTTTTGCATAGTCATGGCTGACCTCAATCACTTCAGGCAGCGCGCCGGTTCGCGCCAGCGTAATCACCTTGGTGTTGTAGGCATCCTCTTCTACCGGTACCTGTTTTATCGTGATGCCCGGGTTCTCTTTCTCGAATTTTTCGATCAGTTTCGTAATAACGGCCTGACGCTCCTGCTCTACGGACGAGTGCATAAACTCAATGGTGACAGAGGACGCTTTGTCATCCTTACAGCCTGATAACAGGGCGCACGAAACCAGTGCTGATATCAGCACAATTCTGGGTATTTTCATGTTTAAGGTCCTTTTTAGTTTTCTTTAATCCACAATACCTGCCATGGATTTAGGATCAGAGTCGTGTCGGTAATATCTTTTCCGCTAATCAATTCCCTTCCCGAGTGAATATCGGACTCAACCGTTTGAGAATTATCACTGAAATTAAACAACGCTGTTATTTTCTCACCACAATCCGCCACGCGGACAATTTTTAAAACATGCTTCCCTGACGTACTGAAATAAGCCTCACTGTCAGGATGGAATGCTTTTTCTGCCCGGCGCAATACGATTAACTGACTTAACGCACTGTAAACCTGATAACGGAGACTATTTTTATCTTCAAGCGCGCAATCAATTTGATCCGCGGCATATTTTTCACGATTTATCGCACGGTTATATCCCAGGTGCTCTACGCCATCATAATCATTACGGGAGCCGAGAATACTCTGAATATAAACTGCAGGCACACCGGGGAAGCTTAAGAGGACAGCATGGGCCAGAATAAACCGGGCAATGCGTTCGCTATCATGACTTTCTCGCGTACTTAAGGCATCAAGATAGGTCACGTTAATTTCATACGGGCTTCGTGTGCCATCCGGGTTATTTTTCCAGTTAACCAACGCACCTTCGGTCTGGAGCTTTTCTACAAGCGAAAGGATCTCCGACTCCGGTAAAATTCCGCGCAATGGGTTAAGACCAATGCCGTCATGCGAGGCCAGGAAGTTGAACCAGGTGGTTTTTGTGGAAGGCAACGCCAGCGACGCAGCCCACTGGCTCAGCGTGCTGACATCCTGGCTGTGCACGGCATGCAGCACCAGCGGAGGCAACGAGAACTGATAAACCATCTGCGCTTCATTTTCGCCGTCACCGAAGTAAGAGACGTTATCTTTATGCGGAACGTTCGTCTCGGTGATAATTACCGTGCCGGGGGCAACCGCCTCGGTAATGGCGCGGAAAAGCTGGATGAGCTGGTGGGTTTGCTCAAGGTGAATGCAGCTCGTTCCCGGTATTTTCCACATGAACCCTACGGCATCCAGTCGAATATACCGCGCCCCTTCAATAAGGTAATGCAGCAGCACGTCGACCATCGCAATCAGTACCTGCGGAGAGGCGAAGTTGAGATCGATCTGGTCTTCACTGAAGGTGGTCCACAGGTGTCGTACACTGCCATCATGAAGTGTGAAAGGCGTGAGAAGCGGTAAGGCGCGCGGACGCGTCACCGCGGATAAATCTGTCTCGGGATCGACAGAAATGAAGAAATCATCATATCCCGGCATTTGCTTCAGATAATTAGCAAACCAGGCACTTTTGGCCGACATATGATTGCAGACGAAATCAAACATCAAACTGGTTGTCTGTTTTAATTCAGCAACGTCTCGCCATGTTCCCGTTTCAGGCGCAACTTCATGATAATCAATTACAGAAAAGCCATCGTCCGAAGACCACGGATAAAAAGGCAAAAGATGGACATGAGAAAAAGAATGCGAAAGCCATTTGTTATAAAAACGTGTAAAAACAGGGAGTGCTTTCTCCCCTTTCGCGGAAAACTGATCGGCATAGGTTATCAGAACGATATCTTTTTCATCCCAGCCCATTTTACGCCTTTCCGTAATAACAGAGGCGGCCTTTTCAATATTTTCCAGCAGCATATGGAGATGTGCTTCAGAAAACGTTTTTCCATAAACAAGATTAATGAGTACTTTAATTTTTTCGTTCACTTGATTTTCCATGGTAGCGGTCCCACGGAATGGCAATCTACTCCCATGAAAAATATCTGTCAACGGAGCGGGCAGGAGAAAAATGCGATTGCAAAGCAGCTCAGCGCAATATTGTGAGCTGCCGCAAAGAAAGCAGGTGAAATGAGGAAGTGCGGGTCATCATCGCCAGCCCCTCTCCTGGAAGAGAAAGGGCTGCTGCGAGCGGAAACTACTGGGATAAATAGCGGCGTGACAGCCGTTTCGCCACCTTTTGCAACAGCGGTTCGAGCGCCACGGCCAGTACCATTCTGACCGGCTTGCGGGCAACCGATTTAATCGCCCACCCCGCTACCCCAGCCGGACCGTAACGTAACGCGGTCATCAGGACCAGCTTACCTGCGATTTTCAGGCCGGGTTTTACCTTCTGACCGGCCTGTTGCCAGTGTTGTTTCATCTCTTTTCTCTCTTAAAGCTGACGGAAACGACTTCTCAGCGTAAAGGTATCCGACGTGACGTAGCGTTCCATTTCCCGTAACCGCTTCTCACCGGCGGCGAGTTGCGCATCCACAGCATTGAGGAGATCGCTGCTGGTGGGAGCGCCTTCCGCCGCCAGTTCTCCCTCCGGCATCGGGTCAAGCACAAACGACAACACGATGTACGCAACCAGGGTAATAAATGCCAGACCGAAGAAGATCGACAGCACCGTCACCACGCGTACCAGCTTAACCGGGACGTCAAGATAGTGAGCCAGCCCGGCGCAGACGCCGCGCACCATGCCCTGCTGTGGAATTCGCCACAGCTTTTTGTTCAGATTCAGTCCAGACATTAACGGTCCCTCCAGTTTGGATGTTCAGCATCCAGGATGGCTTCCAGCGCCTGAATGCGTTCACGCATTTTGTTCGCCTCATCGGAGAGCTGTATCAGACGCTGTTGTTCACTCTGGGAAAGTTCGCCCCGTGAGGAACGGTTGCTGTAGTGCAGCCATAACCAAATCGGCAAAACGAACAGCACGAAAATCGTCAGGGGAATAGCCAGAAAAAGCGCGCTCATGTGTACTCCTTGTCTTACGATGCGGCACGTTCAGGTGCCGCAGGCATTATTATTGGTTGTCTTGCTTCATTTTGGCTTTCAGTGCCGCCAGCTGCTCGCTGATTTCATCATCGGCCTTGAGATCAGCGAACTGTTGATCCAGTGACTTCTGCTTACCGATGCCGTGGCTTTCGGCTTCCGCTTCCATCTGGTCGATACGACGCTCAAACGATTCAAAACGGGCCATCGCTTCATCCAGCTTACCGCTGTCAAGCTGGCGACGCACGTCGCGGGAGGAGCTTGCCGCCTGGTGACGCAGGGTCAGCGCCTGCTGACGCGCGCGGGTTTCGCTCAGCTTGTTTTCCAGCTCGCCAATCTCTTTCTTCATGCGGGTGAGCGTGTCATCCACCAGCGTCACTTCATGCTCGAGCGTCGCGACCATGTCTGCCAGCTTCTGTTTTTCGATCAGCGCCGCACGGGCCAGATCCTCTTTGTCTTTGCGCAGCGCGAGTTCTGCTTTTTCCTGCCATTCGTTCAGTTGAACGGTGGCCTGTTCAATACGACGCGTAAGCTGTTTTTTCTCCGCCAGCGCGCGGGCGGAGGTAGAGCGGACTTCAACCAGCGTGTCTTCCATTTCCTGAATCATCAGACGCACCAGCTTCTGCGGATCTTCCGCTTTCTCCAGCAGTGAGTTGATGTTGGCGTTCACGATGTCGGCAAAACGAGAAAAAATACCCATAATTGACTCCTCATAGTTCTGTTATCGGGCAATGCCCTGCTGTATGGATAATACAATTCCCGTGCCAATTTTTTATCTTATTGATTTAACGAGAACTGATTGATTTTTATGCAGCAAAGAACTATTCTTACCTGGTGAATATCGCTAAGGAGTGGTTAATTTCATCATGCCCGGATACAAAGACAATTTACTCGGCGAAGCAAACAGCTTTCTGGAGGTGCTGGAACAGGTGTCTCGCCTGGCGCCGCTCAACAAACCGGTGCTGATTATCGGCGAGCGGGGTACGGGTAAGGAACTCATCGCCAACCGTCTGCACTACTTATCCGGGCGCTGGGACGGCCCCTTCATTTCCCTTAACTGCGCGGCGCTGAATGAAAACCTGCTCGACACCGAGCTCTTCGGCCATGAAGCGGGTGCGTTTACCGGTGCCCAGAAACGCCATCCCGGACGCTTTGAGCGCGCCGACGGCGGTACGCTGTTTCTTGATGAGCTGGCCACCGCGCCCATGCTGGTGCAGGAGAAACTGCTGCGCGTGATTGAATACGGCGAGCTGGAGCGCGTCGGCGGTAGCCAGCCGCTGCAAGTCAACGTGCGCCTGGTGTGCGCCACTAACGCCAACCTGCCGGAGAGGGTGGCAGAGGATAAATTCCGTGCCGACCTGCTCGACCGCCTGGCCTTTGACGTCGTGCAGCTTCCTCCGCTGCGCGAGCGAAGAAGCGACATTATGCTGCTGGCAGACCAGTTTGCGATTCAGATGTGCCGCGAGCTCGGACTGCCGCTGTTCCCCGGCTTCAGCGATTATGCACGGGAGACGCTGCTCGCGTACCACTGGCCGGGCAATATCCGCGAGCTGAAAAACGTCGTGGAGCGTTCCGTCTATCGCCACGACAGCAGCGAGACGGAGCTGGACAACATTATTATCGATCCTTTTCAGCGCAGCGCCCCGTCCTTGCCCCCACCAGCATCTCCAGGCGACGCCCCTGCTCTTCCCTTTGATTTGCGCCAGTTCCAGCACGACCAGGAGAAACAGCTGCTGGAGCAAAGCCTGAAGATGGCGAAATACAACCAGAAACGGGCGGCTGAACTGCTGGGTTTGACCTACCATCAGTTAAGGGCATTGCTCAAAAAGCATCAAATGCGATGACAGTGTCTATCACTTTAAAATTCACTTATTTTATGAAAAAAAAGCAATAGATGAATCAAGAAGAATAAGGATATTATTAAGATGGCTATTTTAGATTTTTTGATTTCTCTCGCATTCTGCTTAGGCGGTATTTTCTACATCTGGCATACAAGTAAAGCTCTGAGGACAGGAGTTTTTATTGGCTGGCTCAACGGAACCTATGAGAAGTATTATGTTTATTGCTCTAAACACCCCTGGAAATTCTATTTTAACCTTTTAACCATGGCGAGCGGTGGTTCGTTACTTTTAGCTGTCGGCATCATTTCACTTGATCAAAAAAACTTTATTTTCAAGACACTAAGCTCACTATTCCAGTGATGCGCTTGCTTCTGGGCACTCTTATTATTCATTATGTAGCTATCTCAGGACACTCTTTTGAATTAGTGAATTGCCTCATGGCTTATTATTTTACCGCCGTGAGCATTGACTTTTTTGACCACACGAATAGAGTCTGTGTAGAAAAAAAACGAAGCGTCATCCCACTGGCAGAATTCAATTTCACGCTTTAAGAATTCGTCATAATAGACAACCCCAGCCTTGCAACGGCAATGTTTTCCGCATGAAGGTCCTGGGTAGTTCATCCTGAAAGGGTAAGTTCCGCTAACTGTTTGCGTTGCACTTGAAACGATGATTGCTTCAGTGCTTTCCCAGAGTGTGAAAGATACGACACCCACTACAAACACAAAACAAGCCAGGAAAACTTAACGCGCTCCAGTTTACCCTCTTTGCTTTTGACGCGTGACGAAACGCGCCATGATGCAAAGGCACCTATAGCGACTGAAATCAAGATAATTCACCAATAAACAGAACCTGGTTCTATCAAGTACGCATCGCTTGTATAGATGTCAAGCCGACACATCCCGTAAAACCATAATCCCAGGCAAAAGCATGCAAACACTTCGCGTTTGGCGGGTAGTCTGAATGCCATAATTTGTTTTACTTTAGTAAAAAATCATAATATATCAGACACATATTACAATTAAAATGATATCGCACCTGGAATGTACCCTGCATTCCTGTCATTTTACCCAGCGAAGACGTAACTATACCGACCGACTTTGCGAAACCCTGTCTGCCGGGTTAAATCCTTCGTTTATAGCGAGTCAGATGCGCCACGAAAATGCTAAGATAGTCCATGAGGTATATTCAAAGTGGATTGCAGGTATGAACGTGCATCGGGTTGTGACGCTGAGTGACCGACTGCAAACGTTACTGCCCCATTATGCCCTCAGGCTTAAACGATACTGGATAATGTCGTTTAAAATTAGTAGGATAGCCACTTCATATTTAATACCTTAAAAATTATGCGTCTGGTTTTATCGTCCTTTTTTGCACTTGGTCTGTTTAGCAGCCAGGCCTTTGCCGCGCCCGGGCAAACGCCGCAGCCTGACATTCGTGACAGCGGCTTCGTCTATTGCGTAAGCGGCCAGGTGGATACCTTCAACCCGCAAAAAGCGGGCAGCGGCCTGATTGTGGATACCCTTGCCGCGCAGCTTTACGATCGTCTGCTTGATGTAGACCCGTACACTTACCGTCTCGTGCCCGAGCTTGCGGAAAGCTGGGAAGTGCTGGATAACGGCGCAACCTACCGTTTTCACCTGCGCGATGATGTTGCGTTTCAGCGCACGCCGTGGTTTACCCCCTCGCGCAAGCTGAATGCGGATGACGTGGTCTTTACCTTCCAGCGTATCTTCAACCGCAATCACCCGTGGCATAACGTTAACGGCAGCAATTTCCCCTATTTCGACAGCCTGCAGTTTGCCGACACCGTGAAAAGCGTGCGCAAGCTGGATAACCGCACGGTTGAATTCACGCTGACGCGCCCGGATGCCTCCTTCCTCTGGCACCTGGCAACCCACTATGCATCCGTCATGTCGGCCGAATACGCGGCGAAGCTGACGAAAAAAGATCGTCAGGAACTGCTCGATCGCCAGCCGGTTGGCACAGGTCCGTTCCAGCTGGCCGAATATCGCGCCGGTCAATATATTCGTCTGCAGCGCCATGAACACTTCTGGCGCGGTACGCCGCTGATGCCGCAGGTGGTGGTCGATCTCGGCTCTGGGGGAACGGGGCGGCTCTCGAAACTGCTCACCGGGGAATGTGACGTGCTTGCCTGGCCCGCGGCCAGCCAGCTCACGATTTTGCGCGACGATCCGCGCCTGCGTCTGACGCTACGCCCGGGGATGAACATCGCGTATCTGGCCTTTAACACCGATAAGCCGCCGTTGAATAACCCTGCCGTTCGTCACGCCCTTGCGCTCGCCATCAACAACCAGCGCCTGATGCAGTCGATTTACTACGGTACGGCGGAAACTGCCGCCTCAATTTTACCGCGCGCCTCGTGGGCCTACGACGGTGAGGCTAAAATTACGGAATACAATCCGGCAAAAGCGCGTGAACAGCTGAAAGCGCTGGGCGCAGAAAACCTTACGCTGCAGCTTTGGGTGCCGACCAGCTCCCAGGCGTGGAACCCGAGCCCGCTCAAGACCGCCGAACTGCTGCAGGCGGATATGGCGCAGGTGGGCGTAAAAGTGATCATCGTACCGGTTGAAGGCCGTTTCCAGGAGGCGCGCCTGATGGACATGAATCATGATTTAACCCTCACCGGCTGGGCCACCGACAGTAACGATCCGGACAGCTTCTTCCGGCCGCTGCTGAGCTGTGCGGCGATAAACTCGCAGACCAACTACGCCCACTGGTGTAACCGGGAGTTTGACGCCGTGCTGCAAAAAGCGCTGGCTTCCCAACAGCTGGCCTCGCGCATCGACGCCTATGATGAAGCGCAGAAGATCCTTGCCCAGGAACTCCCGGTGCTGCCGCTGGCCTCTTCCCTGCGCCTTCAGGCGTATCGCTATGATATTAAAGGCCTGGTGCTGAGCCCGTTTGGCAACGCCTCGTTCGCCGGCGTGTCGCGTGAAAAAGAACAAGAGGTGAAAAAACCATGATTATTTTTACCTTGCGTCGGCTCCTGTTGCTGCTGGTGACGCTCTTTTTCCTGAACTTTGTCGGGTTTAGCCTGAGCTATTTCACGCCCCACGCCCCGCTCCAGGGATCGTCGCTGTGGGATGCCTGGCTCTTCTGGTTTAACGGGCTGCTGCACTGGGATTTCGGCGTATCCAGCATTAACGGGCAGCTGATTTCCGAGCAGTTGAAAGAGGTTTTCCCGGCCACGATGGAACTGTGCATTCTGGCCTTCGGGTTTGCCCTGATGGTCGGGATCCCCGTGGGCATGCTGGCCGGGATATATCGCAACAAATGGCAGGATAAGTTTATCAGCGCCCTCGCCCTGCTTGGCTTCTCCATCCCGGTCTTCTGGCTGGCGCTGCTGCTGACGCTTTTCTTCTCGCTGACAATGGGCTGGCTCCCGGTTTCTGGCCGTTTTGACCTGCTCTATACGGTTAAATCGGTGACGGGCTTTGCCATTATCGACGCGTGGCTGTCCGATTCCGTGTGGCGGCATGAGATGATCGTCAGCGCCCTGCGCCATATGGTATTGCCGGTGCTGACGCTGGCGGTTGCGCCAACAACCGAAGTGATCCGCCTGATGCGCCTGAGCACCATTGAGGTGTTTGACCAGAACTATGTCAAAGCCGCCGCCACGCGCGGACTGTCGCGCCTGACCATCCTGCGCCGCAACGTCCTGCACAACGCCCTTCCGCCGGTTATTCCGCGTCTGGGATTACAGTTCTCCACCATGCTCACGCTGGCCATGATCACCGAGATGGTCTTTAGCTGGCCGGGCCTGGGGCGGTGGCTGATTAACGCTATCCGCCAGCAGGACTACGCCGCGATTTCCGCAGGGGTGATGGTGATTGGTTCGCTGGTGATTATTGTTAACGTGTTGTCCGATATTCTGGGTGCCATGGCTAACCCGTTGAAGCATAAGGAATGGTATGCCCTACGATAACGTATACAGTGAAAAGCGCACGCCCGGTGTGCTGCGTACCGTGTGGCGTAAATTCTATGGTGATACCACGGCGATGATCGGCCTTTATGGCTGCGCCGGTCTGGTGTTGCTCTGTGTCTTTGGCTCCTGGTTTGCGCCGTACGGCATTGACCAGCAGTTCCTTGGCTATCAGCTGCTGCCGCCGTCCTGGTCGCGCTACGGAGAGGTCTCTTTCTTCCTGGGAACGGACGACCTCGGACGTGACGTGTTAAGCCGCCTGCTGAGCGGTGCGGCCCCGACGGTGGGCGGCGCGTTTGTGGTGACGCTCGCGGCCACGATCTGCGGGCTGGCGCTGGGTATTTTTGCGGGATCCACGCATGGCCTGCGCTCGGCGGTGCTTAACCACATTCTGGATACGCTGCTGTCGATTCCGTCTCTGCTGCTGGCGATCGTTGTGGTTGCCTTTGCCGGTCCGCACCTGTCGCATGCCATGTTCGCCGTCTGGCTGGCTATCCTGCCCCGCATCGTGCGCTCGGTTTACAGCATGGTGCATGACGAGCTGGAAAAAGAGTATGTCGTCGCTGCGCGTCTGGACGGCGCGACCACCTTCAATATTCTGTGGTTTGCCGTGTTGCCTAACATCGCGTCCGGGCTGGTCACCGAGATCACCCGCGCCCTGTCGATGGCGATTCTGGACATCGCGGCGCTCGGCTTCCTCGACCTCGGCGCGCAGCTGCCGTCGCCTGAATGGGGTGCGATGCTCGGTGACGCGCTGGAGTTAATTTACGTGGCGCCGTGGACGGTTATGCTGCCGGGTGCGGCCATCATGGTGAGCGTGCTGCTGATCAACCTGCTGGGCGACGGTATTCGCCGTGCAATTAACGCGGGGGTGCAATAATGCCGCTTCTTGATATTCGCAACCTCACCATTGAATTCAAAACCGGTGAAGGCTGGGTCAAAGCCGTCGATCGCATCAGCATCACCCTCGCGGAGGGTGAAATCCGCGGGCTGGTGGGTGAATCCGGATCAGGCAAAAGCCTGATCGCCAAAGCCATCTGCGGCGTGGCGAAAGATAACTGGCGCGTCACCGCAGACCGTATGCGGTTTGATGATATCGACCTGCTGCGCCTCTCTCCCCGCGAGCGGCGTAAGCTGGTCGGGCACAACGTCTCCATGATTTTCCAGGAGCCGCAGTCCTGTCTCGACCCGTCCGAGCGCGTGGGCAAACAGCTGATGCAAAACATCCCCGGCTGGACCTATAAAGGCCGCTGGTGGCAGCGCGTGGGCTGGCGCAAGCGTCGCGCCATTGAGCTTTTACACCGCGTCGGGATCAAAGATCACAAAGATGCAATGCGCAGCTTCCCGTACGAGCTGACCGACGGCGAGTGTCAGAAAGTGATGATTGCCATCGCGCTGGCCAATCAGCCGCGTTTGCTGATTGCGGATGAACCGACGAACGCGATGGAGCCCACCACGCAGGCGCAAATTTTCCGCCTGCTGTCGCGTCTTAACCAGAACAACAACACCACCATTTTGCTGATCAGCCATGACCTGCAAATGCTCAGCAAATGGGCGGATAAAATTGATGTGATGTACTGCGGACAAACGGTCGAAACCGCGCCGAGTGAAGACCTGATCACCGCGCCGCACCACCCGTATACGCAGGCGCTAATCCGCGCTATTCCCGATTTTGGCAGCGCCATGCCGCATAAGAGCCGCCTGAATACCCTGCCCGGGGCGATTCCGCTGCTGGAATCGTTGCCGATAGGCTGTCGTCTGGGGCCGCGTTGCCCGTATGCGCAGCGTAAATGTATTGAGACGCCACGCTTGACCGGGGCCAAAAATCATCTTTACGCCTGTCATTTCCCGCTGAACATGGAGAGAGAGTGAAATGGTCGAAACCTTGCTGGAAGTCCGCAACCTGAGTAAGACCTTTCGCTACCGCACGGGGCTGTTTCATCGTCAAACTGTCGACGCGGTAAAACCGCTCAGCTTTACCCTGCGTGAAAAACAGACCCTGGCAATCATCGGCGAGAACGGTTCCGGGAAATCCACCCTGGCGAAAATGCTCGCCGGCATGGTTGAACCTACGGCTGGGGAAGTATTGATTGACGATCACCCTCTGACGTTCGGGGATTACTCTTTCCGCAGCCAGCGCATCCGCATGATCTTTCAGGATCCGTCGACCTCGCTCAACCCACGCCAGCGCATTTCGCAGATCCTCGATTTTCCGCTGCGTCTGAACACTGACCTGGAGCCCGAGGCGCGCCGCAAGCGTATCTTCGAAACACTGCGCATGGTTGGGCTATTACCGGACCACGAAAGCTACTACCCGCACATGCTGGCTCCCGGCCAGAAACAGCGTCTGGGTCTGGCGCGTGCGTTAATTTTGCGCCCGAAAGTGATCATTGCTGACGAAGCGCTTGCCTCGCTGGATATGTCGATGCGTTCACAGCTGATTAACCTGATGCTGGAATTACAGGAAAAACAGGGCATCTCGTATATCTACGTCACCCAGCATCTGGGGATGATGAAGCACATCAGCGATCAGGTGATGGTTATGCACCAGGGTGAAGTGGTCGAACGCGGCAGCACGGCGGATGTGATGGCCTCCCCGCTTCACGAGCTGACAAAACGGCTGATAGCCGGGCATTTCGGTGAAGCATTGACGGCGGATGCGTGGCGCAAAGATCGGTAAACAAACGTTGCACCGCATAATAAGGATTAAATAGCCTTAACACGCTGTTTAATCCTTAACTTTTTCATCTCCATTGCTGCTCCATATTCTCAGCAAAATACATCAACAGTTCTTCTCCAGAATATCCGGACATTACGAAGGAGAAGAAATGAACAACGCCACTTACGTTCTCAAATATACCGAGTACCTCATCAGAAAATGTCGTTCATTTTTAATGACGGACCTGAACTTTCATACTGTGAGGCTCAAGAAAACATCGGGAAAGCACCCTGACATTAAATCCCCCACGACGTTGAGTGAAAAAATATGTCATCGTCTGGTCTATGACCACAATAACGTCTATACCCTGCTTGCCGATAAACTCGCCGTTCGGGAATACGTAACCTCCAGAACAACGCGTGCGAAAACGGTGCCATTACTTGGCGTGTACAGCAAGGTGTCCCAGATTGATTTTTCGACGCTCCCTGAAAAATTTGTCCTTAAGTGCAACCATGACAGTGGCAGCACAATAATATGTACGAACAAAGCGCAATTTAACATCAGGGAAGCGTGTAAAAAACTCAGTCTCGCGTTAAAGAAAAATATGTACTACACCACGCGCGAATGGCAGTACAAAAACATTACGCCAAAAATACTTTGCGAACCGTTTGTCGATCTCTTCGATGATGCAGACAGGAACACAGCGCCCGAAATGCTAAGGCTCCATTGCTTTCATGGCGTTGCCCACTATGTTGAAGCGGATTTTACGGATGATAGCGGCAAAGGTTTCATCAACGTTTACGACAGGTACTGGAACTTACAACCCTTTCAGATGGAATATCCGAATACACCGTTGGCGCCAGGCGAACCGGCCTTGTTCCGGCAAGCGTTGCTGGCATCCCAGGAGCTGGCGGATGGCATTGACTACTGCCGCGTTGACCTCATGCTAAAAAAAGATGAAATCTATTTCAGTGAAATAACCTTAAGCCCGAGACGCGGTAAACTGTCGATTACCCCGCAGGAATGGGATGCTAAGCTAGGAAAAATATGGCATTTACCGCCGGCAGGCACATTTGACCTGCCGCTGACGCTCACGAGTCGGGCCAGGTGAGTTTAAATATCGAATGGTTTTGCGTTGATAAGGTATAGGTAACATCGCCACCATGCGCCAGCATGATGGCTTTTACCACCGACAAGCCCAAACCACAGCCTTCCGGGTTCAACTGTCTGGCGCCGTTATCGCGCTGAAAGGGCTGAAACAGGAAGTCATGAAACTCCCTGGGAATACCCGGTCCCCCATCCTGAATCAGGATAAAATTGCCTTTATCCGAAACACCATTTTTAACCGTGAGCTTGCGCGAAGTTGAATAGTGTAAGGCATTGTCAAATAAAACGGTCAGACACTGATTGATGCGTAAGGGATCGAATACGCACTGCAGCTCCCTCAGTTCAGTATGGACGGTAAATGCCTTACGGTTGAACTCGGGCATGAAGGTATCGAGCGCGTCCTGTATTGTCCCTTTCAGATCCGTTCTGGCCTGGTATAACGTGTATCCTGCCCCGCCATCCGAACTGATAACCCGGAGATCTTCAATCAGACGGGTTAATCCTTCCGTCTGTTTAAGGAGGTTAGTAAACAGCACCGGATCCGGGGTAAACACCCCGTCAACCAGCCCCTGAAGTCTTCCGCGTAAAATGGTGACCGGGGTTCTCAGTTCATGCGCAATCGCAGCATTCCAGGATTTCCGCTGGATATCCAGCGTTTGCAGCTTTTCTGCCATTTCATTGAAATCCGCAACCAGGTGATTGATCTCTCCCAGCCGGGAACTGGCACAGAATGCCCTTGCGTCCAGATCGCCCTGAGAAATTTTTTTCAGGCTGGACGCGACCGCGTTTAGCGGGGTGAGTATTCGCGATGAAAGTTTGACCGTAAAGAATACGGCAATGATCAGGCTGATCGTTGTCGCGGTCCCAATCCATACCCAGTCCCACATCGTCATCTGCTCGTCATCGCCCGCAGCAGGGCCGCCGGGAAGATGATCCAGAATAAAGGAGTAAAAAAACCAGGAGCCCAGTATGGCGATGGCAATTATCGTAAACGTCAGCAATAGCATATACGTTAAGATCTGACGACTCAGGACAGACTCTTTATTCATTTCTTTTCCCCAAGCCGGTAACCCATGCCCCTGATGCTCTCGGGAACGCCATAAAGACCGGCCAGCTCCAGTTTTTTTCGCAGCTTGCTCATATGGCTGTCGACGGTTCTGTCGAGCGTATCGCCTTCCGGCAAACACGCGTTGAGCAACTCTTCACGGGAACAGACCTTGCGCGGATACCGCACCAGGTAAGAAAGCAACTTAAATTCGGTCGTCGTTAAGACCGGGGAGATAACCTCGGGCCCCGCAGTAACCTCCACGTAGAAATCATCCGGATAGACCGTAATGAATGGCGTTCTGAGCGGCAGGGCCCCTGCCTGCTGAAGCGCAGGCTTTGTTCTACGCAGCACCGCCTCAACCCGCGCGACAACTTCCGAAGGGTTGAAGGGTTTGATGACGTAATCATCCGCGCCGAGCCTCAGACCCATAAGTTTATCGACGTCCTGATCGAGAGCGGAAACCATAATGACGGGGACAGCGCTTTCATGGCGGAGCGTGGTAAGCACGCTCCAGCCGTCACACACGGGCAGGTGAATGTCCAGCAAGATGAGATCCGGTTTATGGAGGCGATTGAGCGTTATCGCCTGCTCGCCCTGCCTGGCCCTGAGCGTTTTCATTCCCGAACGCTCTAAGTAGCTCATCAGTATATCGGCGATTTCGTCTTCATCTTCAACAACAAGGATCAGCGTATTTTTGTTCATATTATCTCCGCGGGTGAAATCCCTTTAAGCACGCTATCAGATATCTTGAGCACAATAAGACACAGCCTCCGGGAAAAAGTGCCGTAGTCACGAAAATTTCCCGGTTGATTTAAATGCCCGGTTATTTCTCCACACAGCCTACACATTCAGTCAATAAAGACTCGACAATGTCCGTTCAAAATCGCTAATGAGGCATAACGCGTTGTGCATTGCGGGCTGCAAATTACCACTGTTTCTTAAAGATTTTATGAAGTTGGCTGAAATAATGAACATGGAACTTTCTAAATATTTTTCTCCTAAAAAACTGGGTATATATTTCCTGTTTCTGCTGCTGTCGTGGGGATTACTTTATACCTGGCTGATGCTGGTACACAGAGTGGATGAGAAAGTCGCCTTGACGCTGCTCTCTTCACCCCTTATCTATGGCTGCATCGCATTGTCAGTGGTTTCTCTGGTCATACAAAATAAAGCCGGCGCGTTCATTGAGCTTCTTATCATCGCCTTCTGGCTGATGGTGATTTTTGTTTATCTCATTATTACGTTCACCGTGCTGTTAAGGAAGTTGCGATTAAGTGGTCCGCAGCTCCCGATATGACGCCCCAAACCGTCCTTTATCGACGTCCTGTGGCTCAATTTTCCAATTTTCAGCCCAAAATCGTCTCTTCGTGGCTGATTTTGG
>NZ_JBMKHT010000038.1:0-38160 GCF_049238165.1 Enterobacter cloacae complex sp. IR5422
CGGGTCTGGCGGCGTTTACTGGAAAACTCACTGTCGGCAAAAGTCAGTTGCTGGCTCATCCGGTTACTCATTCTGGGTTCAGGTTACAACACGATGATCTCACATCTCGGACTTATTCGCACCTTCCCTAACCTTAACTCAAATACTTAAGCGCCAAAGCGAAAGGCATCATGAGCACACCGATCAAACGGCTAGAAATCATTAAAAATGCCATTGAGCTGGAAGATGACGACATCATCCAGAGCCAGCTGACACGCCTGAAAAATGAAGCGTTTGACGATGATCTACAGGCAATCGTCGTGGCGCTTGAGGAGAAGAACTACACCGCGGCCATGGCGGCCATTACCGCCTGGCTGCAGGGCCAGCGCGCCGTGACGCCGTGGCGCGATCCGCAGGTGGCGGCCAGCAAGCTGGAGCTGAAGGCGCTGGAAGAGCGTCTGCGCGATCTGATTGACCGCCGCAACGCGCGGGTGCAGCAGCTTGATGAGTTCAACGATCTCTATTTCTCCCGCCTGGGGCCGCTGATGCAGCAGATCCTCGCCCTGCGTAAAACGCTGGCGGAGCTGAACCTGCGTCGTCAGCAGGCGGAAGCGCGTCGTCGCGAGGAGGATTACCGTCGCTGCCAGCACTATATGGCGCAGGCGGTAGAGGTGCTGGCGACGCTGACCCAGCGCTGGCGCGATCTCCCGGCGGACTCCGTGCAGGCCGCCGAGGCGCGTAAGCATCTGGAGCAGCAAAGCAATCTGATTGCCAACCTGCTGGCCGAAGCGCTGGAGCTGGAGAGCGGCTTAACGCGCGAGGAGGAGCCTGCGCGTCAGGCTCGCGACGAGGCCAACGAAGAGTACGAGAAGTATCGCGAACAGCATCACGATGCCGAAGTGCGGCTGCGCAAAGGTAAGCATCTTTCACAAGAGGACCAGAACGAACTCAAGCGTCTCTGGCGGCAGGCGAGCAAGCTCTGCCACCCGGATCTGGTGGCGGACGATCTGAAAGAAGAAGCCAACAACATGATGGTACAGCTTAACCAGGCGAAGCAGCGCGGCGATGTGAAAGCCATTCGTTCGCTGGTGGCCCGCCTGCAGCAGGGCTTCGAGCCATTGATGGCAAGCGACAGGCTGAACGATCTGGAACGTATCCGCAAAAAAATGGCGCAGGTTCGCGAGCAAATCGACATTTTAGTGAACGAGCTGGCGGAGCTGGAGAAAGAGGAGTCCTGGCTGCTGGTCTCGTCGTTGAGCAATATGGAAGCGTACTTTGCTCAGCAGGAGAAAGCGCTGCACGAGGTCCGCGCCTCGCTCGAACATCAGGTGAGCGAAGCGCAGCTGGATTCAGCAGCCTGATTATTTGGCGTGCCAGTATGCGCTGGCACGCACCAGCTGTGGGTCAATCGCGTCGGTTTCAAACTGACGGTTCAGGCGTTTCACCACCTTCCCTTCCCCGGTCAGCCAGATAAAGTAATCGTCCTCCGGAACGCTCAGCGCCGCCAGATGGTCAGCGACTGCCTGCTCGCTGTGGCCCACCACCCACGTGATGTTGAACGCGCTCAGGTGCGCCAGATAGTCCTGGTACGATTCATCCCCAACCGTCACGACCGCGTGTATGTCCGGGCGAACCGGCAGTTGAGCAATGCTCTCTAAGCGTCGGCGCAGCGCGGGCATGCCGGATTCATCGCACACGTACAGCTGCCAGGCGTAATCCTCCGGCACCACCAGCGAACCGCGCGGGCCGCCGATGGTCAGCTTGTCTCCCGCTTTCGCCTCAACCGCCCAGCTGCTGGCAATGCCGCCGTCATGAATGAAGAAATCGAGAACCAGCTCATGATTTGCCTCATCGTATAGCGGCGTATAGTCGCGCGCCTGCGGACGCACGCCGTCGCCCCAGTCGATGCCTTCATCGGTGACCACCGGCGGCGTAAACGTCGTCCCGGGTGCCGGGAAAAAGACTTTGGTATGGTCGTCGAAACCGCGGGAGCTAAAGCCCTCCAGCGCCTCGCCGCCTAAAACAATGCGCTGGAAACCCGCGCTGGCGCGCTCAACGCGGAGCACCGTCAGCTCGCGAAAACGCAGGTCATTACGAACACGCTGTGGATAACGAGTAGATGCCATTTTTAGACCCTTTTCTGGTGAATACGATATATCTAAATCAATTTTCAAATGATAATGATTACTGATAAGGAAAAATGCAAGATCTTTTAGATTGCATCTGAATATATCTTAGATATAGTTTAGATATATCAAAATGAAGGGCATATTATGCGACACGAACACGAGGGCGGCGGACGTCGGCCGCGCTTTTTTGGCCACGGCGATCTGCGGCTGGTGATTCTGGATATCCTTACCCGCAACGCGAGCCACGGCTATGAGCTGATTAAAGAGATCGAGAACCTGACCCAGGGGAACTACACCCCGAGCCCGGGCGTCATCTATCCAACCCTGGATTATTTGCAGGATCAGGCGTTTATCACCACTACGGAAGAAGAGAACGGGCGTAAGCACATTGCGATTACCGCTGAAGGACAACGCTGGCTGGACGAAAACCGGGAACAGCTGGAACAGATCCAGGTGCGTATCAAAACGCGCAGCGTCGGCTTTCAGCTGCGCAAAAACCCACAGATGAAGCGGGCGCTGGATAACTTTAAGGCGGTATTAGACCTGAAGGTGAATCAGGGAGAGCTCAGCGACGCGCAGCTTAAGCAGATTATCGGCGTGATTGACCGCGCGGCGCTGGAGATCTCCCAGCTGGATTAAGCCGGTGCGTGGTCGCTCACGCGGAAGACGCGTACCAGCTCTTTCAGGCGCATCGCCTGTTCGTTAAGCGATGCCGCCGCCGCGACGGATTCCTCCACCAGCGCGGAGTTTTGCTGGGTAGTGGCATCAATCAGGCCAATCGCGCTGTTGATCTGCGAGATCCCCTCCGTCTGCTCATGGCTGGCCTGACGGATCTCGCGCAGGATCGCATCCATCTCCTCCACGTTGCCAACCATGCCGTTGATCAGCCCACTCGCTTTTTCGACCAGGTTCATCCCGTCCTGGGTCTGGCTGGTGGAGCTCTCAATCAGCTCGCGGATTTCGCTGGCAGACGACGCGCTCTTCTGGGCAAGCTGGCGCACCTCTCCTGCCACCACCGCAAAGCCGCGGCCGTGCTCACCGGCGCGCGCCGCTTCCACCGCCGCGTTCAGCGCCAGAATGTTGGTCTGGAACGCAATAGCGTCGATCAGGTCGATAATGTCGGACATCCGGTTGGAGGTCTCGTTAATCAGGCGCATTTTGCTGGTCACCTGCTTCATCATCTCACCGTTGTTTTTGACCACCGTGGCGGCATCGGCAGAAAGGTTGGTCGCTTCACCGGTATGCGAGGCGGTATTTTTCACCGTGGCGGTGATCTGCTCCATCGAGGCGGCAGTCTGTTCAACGGAGCTGGCCTGCTCTTCCGTGCGTGCGGCCAGATCCTGGTTCCCGGCGACAATCTGCGCGGCAGCGCTGGAGATATTCTCCGAGCCGGTCTGCACCTGCTGCACAATGTCCAGCAGACGCGTCTTCATCTCCATCAGGGCATGCAGCAGCAGGCCCGTTTCGTCTTTGCCGTGTGGCGTAATGCTGCCCGTGAGATCGCCCTCTGAAATGGCTTTTGCAAAATTCACCGCCTCACCGAGCGGGCGGGTGATGGCGCGCACGATAAACCAGCCAATCAGGCTGCCTGCCCCAACGCTAAAGAGCGTGAGGAGGATCAGCAGCAGACGGTTAGACCTGAAATCCCCTTCCACCTGCGTGCCCGCACGCTGCATTTCGCTGTTCTGAATGGCGATCAGCTCCTTCACCTTCGCTTTATAAGCCTGCTGTACGGCGAGGGTGGTAGTCATCATTTCCTGTATGGCGCCCGCACGGTTGTTGTTCTGCACCGCCTGCAGAATGCGGTAGCGTGAATCCAGGTACTGCTGGCGCACGCTGCGGATATCCGCCAGCACCTGCTGAGACTGTTGATCCTGCAAGGCGTTGTTCAGCTCGCCCAGGATCACCGTGATATGCTCGCTGATCTCTTTCAGGCGCTGCTGAGATTGCCCCGTGTAGGTACCCTGCTCGTCCAGCAGCATCAGCTGTTGAGTGCTAATAAATTCCTGGAAGTTATCAATTAACTGGTTCGCTTTTACCGTGGTCGGATAGTCATGGGTAACAATGGACTGCATCCCATTATTTGCCCGGTTCAGGCTCAGCAAAGACACACTTGCGCTGATCGCCATCAGGACAATAAAGAACCCAAACGCCAGAAATAATTTCGTGCCGATCTTTACGTCATGAAAGAACATATTTTCTCCATCGATGTGATTATTTCTCAGACGATCGCTGTTATCGGTAACGGATTGGCTAACTTTATGAGTTTGATCGTTTTTTTATTTCATAACCCTCACAATACATAGGTGCAGGCTATTAATATGGCTTCATCGATCGTTACCAGACCGCCAAACGGGGTATTTTCGAAATAGCATTCTGAAGAACTGACTTAGGCAGGAATAAATAACTGACGCACTTTCTTTAGTTATTTAATATTAAATTAACAATAAACCCCATTAATAGTCACAATCAGAAAAATAAAAAGCCGTTTATTCCCTACGGTATAAACGGCTTTTTTGGAACATGACTGACTCAATGGAGCACGGTCACCGCATCCTTAAGGCGTCCGGCGCGGTGCTTCACCATGGCCGAAATGTGCGCGCTCTCCTCGACCAGATCGGCGTTTTTCTGCGTGATGCTGTCGAGTTCAGCTACCGCACGGGTTAGCTCTGATAAGCCGGTTGCCTGCTCGGAGGTCGCGTGGCTGATCTGGGCGATAAGCTGGGTCACGTTTTTCACCTGCACAACGATATCATCCATCGTACGGCCCGCGGCGTGAACCTGCTCAGAGCCGGACTGCACCTTGCTGGCGCTGGCATCAATGAGTTTACGAATATCGTTAGCGGCACTGGCGCTGCGGCTGGCGAGATGACGGACTTCGCCCGCGACCACGGCAAACCCTTTACCCTGCTCCCCTGCCCTTGCCGCTTCAACTGCCGCGTTCAGCGCCAGAATATTGGTCTGGAACGCGATATCGTTAATCAGGGAGGTGATCGAGCCAATGCGCTGCGTGCTGTCGGCAATGTCATCCATCGTTTTAACGACGGTCTGCATCGCGTTGCCCCCTTTCGTTGCCGCGCTGCTGGCGGCCACGGAGAGTTTGTCCACCTCGGCGGCGGTCTCGGAGTTACTCTGCACGGACGCGGCCATCTGGTTCATTGTCGCGACGGTCTGCTGCACGTTCGCGACGGTCTGACGGGTCCGATCGTTCAAATCGTCATTCCCCTGCGCCAGCCTGTCGCTGCCGTCACGGACGCTCACCACCTGGCTCGACACGTCATTGATCAACCAGCGGCACATCAGGCCAAGCTGTCCTACCGCGCGCAGCGTCAGGCCCAGCTCATCGCTGCGGTTAAGATGCTGCACGCTGTTGCGCTCGCCGGTGGCGACCTTCAGCGCCTGTCGCGCCACATTCTCTATCGGGCGGACAATCTGTTGCTCAAACAGCAGCGTTCCCATCAGCATCACCACCGCAGCGGCGGTAAGCGGTAACCAGCCTGCGGAGGTGGCGGCCAGCGTGGCGGCGAGTCCGGCAAAGAGCACCGCCATCACGCTGCGCACGCGCCAGCGCAGCGGCATGGCCGGGAGTTTACCCAGCCAGCCCTTTCCCACCACCAGCCCTTTGTGAATACGTTTTTTACAGCGCCCGTCGTTCAGCGCCCGGTAGAGCGGCTCCACGGCGGCGATCTCTTCCGCTGTGGCTCTGGTGCGAATCGACATATAGCCCGTCACCTGCCCGCGGCGCACCATCGGCACCGCGTTAGCACGCACCCAGTAGTGGTCACCGTTTTTGCGCCGGTTTTTGACAATCCCGCTCCACGGCTCGCCCTGCTGCAGCGTGTACCACATATCGGCAAACGCAGCTTTTGGCATATCGGGATGGCGCACCATATTGTGCGGCTGGCCCGTCAGCTCATCGAGCTGATAGCCGCTCACCTGCACAAAGGTGTCGTTGGCGTGGGTGATGTAGCTGTGGACGTCTGTGGTAGACATTAAGGTGGTGTCATCGTCCAGAGGATATTCATTCTGGGTGACATAGGTTGGAGAGGACATCGTGAGCATCCCTTGCAGGTTATTTGAATGTTAATTTTGTGGGTCAATGTTTTTTCGGCGGTAAACAATTTATCTTTAGTTGTTAAACTTGATGAAGATCGCAGATTTGACTTAAACCATACTTTTTGTACGATATTTTAATTCATTGATTTCAAATACTTTCGCAAAGAAATTACCGACAAAGCATGACCTGTTAATGCCCGCTTAAGTTGCAGCGTATGCACCTCTTTAGTGCAGCGATGCTCTTCCCCCCTTTCTTTATACTTGCTGCCCCGTACCGCTAAATCCCGTTTGGCTTCTATCGGCATGATTAAATATTGTGCAACATTATTTTAACCTGGCGTTTATCCCGATTTTCGTTAAGGCCTCTGAAGTGGCGTAATCCCTGCAATACTTAAACCAGTATCATGTGATACGCGATCCCCGGGAGCACATTTTGAACAGGTTACCTTCCAGCGCCTCGGCTCTTGCCTGTACCGCGCACGCACTGAATCTCATTGAGAAGCGAACGCTTGATCATGAGGAGATGAAACAACTTAACCGTGAGGTCATCGATTACTTTAAAGAGCACGTCAATCCAGGGTTTCTGGAGTATCGCAAATCTGTTACCGCCGGCGGGGATTACGGAGCCGTAGAGTGGCAAGCGGGAAGTCTCAACACGCTTGTCGACACCCAGGGACAGGAGTTTATCGATTGCCTGGGAGGTTTTGGAATTTTCAACGTGGGGCACCGTAATCCAGTTGTGGTTTCCGCCGTACAGAATCAACTTGCGAAACAACCTCTCCATAGCCAGGAACTGCTCGACCCGCTTCGCGCCATGCTCGCGAAAACGCTGGCGGCCTTAACGCCCGGCAAACTGAAATACAGCTTCTTCAGCAACAGCGGCACAGAATCGGTCGAAGCGGCGATTAAGCTCGCCAAAGCGTACCAGTCGCCGCGCGGGAAATTCACCTTTATCGCCACCAGCGGCGCGTTCCACGGTAAATCCCTCGGCGCACTGTCGGCGACCGCGAAATCCACTTTCCGCAAACCGTTTATGCCGCTGCTGCCGGGCTTCCGCCACGTGCCGTTCGGCGACATTAACGCCATGCGCACCGTGCTGAGCGAATGCCGTAAAACCGGCGATGACGTGGCGGCGGTGATCCTGGAGCCCATTCAGGGTGAAGGCGGCGTCATCCTCCCTCCGCAGGGCTATCTGCCTGCCGTGCGTCAGCTGTGCGACGAGTTTGGCGCGCTGCTGATCCTCGACGAAGTCCAGACCGGCATGGGGCGTACCGGCAAGATGTTCGCCTGCGAGCACGAAAACGTGCAGCCGGACATTCTGTGCCTGGCGAAAGCGCTCGGCGGCGGCGTGATGCCGATTGGCGCGACGGTCGCCACCGAAGAAGTCTTCTCGGTGCTGTTCGACAATCCGTTCCTGCATACCACCACCTTTGGCGGTAACCCGCTGGCCTGTGCGGCGGCGTTGGCGACCATCAACGTGCTGCTGGAGCAAAACCTGCCTGCGCAGGCGGAGCAAAAAGGCGACATGCTGCTGGACGGCTTCCGCCAGCTGGGCCGGGAATACCCTGACCTTGTGCAGGAGGCGCGCGGCAAAGGGATGCTGATGGCGATTGAGTTCGTTGATAACGAAATCGGCTACAGCTTCGCGAGCGAGATGTTCAGGCAGCGAGTGCTGGTGGCCGGAACGCTTAATAACGCAAAAACCATTCGTATTGAACCGCCGCTTACGCTGACCATTGAGCAGTGTGAGCAGGTGCTAAAAGCGGCACGTAAAGCGCTGGCAGCACTCAGAGTGCGCGTAGAAGAGATCTGATCAATCCCCCCTCTTAACTGAGGGGGATTTCATTTTTCTGGTATAAATATTACAAATTGAAATAATAGTATTATATTTCAGACATACATTTATACTTTTAAAATTATAAAGTTCCTTTTCTCTTACATGATTTTTTTTGCAACCAAACCGATATCCATACACCACCTTTATCTATTTGACCGCAAACAGGGCGCCCATTGTTAAAATCCGGTAAAAACACCACCACTCACATCATTCAAAAATATTAATTAATTCTAATATTATACCTAAAAAAAACTAACGGCATATTATACCACCATACATTGAAATAATATTTCACGACTCCTAGAATACCTGCCGCGGAACATCATAAACATGATGAAAAGAGCTTTTCAATAAGCCCGTCCATTATGCGAAATGCATATTCTAAATAACGGAACTTGTTAAACGTTATTCAAGTTCACGCTGTGAAAGCATATAGCTTTTACTCAATTTCAATTTGACAGAAAGATGTTTATTTAAAAGGATTTGTATGAAAAAGCACGTTTTAGCAATGGTCATTGCAACGGCAATGGTAAGTGGCGTAGCGATGAACGCACAGGCAGACACCGTCACGGTTTCTGGCGGTACGGTTAACTTCGTTGGCCAGGTTGTTAATGCTGCATGTTCGGTCGCAGCTGACTCCGTAGATCAGACTGTAACGCTGAGCCAGGTTCGTACTGTGAAATTGACGACAAAAGGAATGCAGGCGAACCAGAAAGAAGATTTCAAAATCGTTCTGGAAGATTGTGACACCACGGTAAGCCAGAACGCCGCTGTGATTTTCAACGGTCAGCAAGACGCAGCACTGGCAGGTTCACTGGCTAACACAGCGGGCGCTGGCTCAGCAACTAACGTCGCACTGCAACTGTTCGGACCGGATGGTAACGTACTCAATATCGGTGATACCTCCTCCAACGTGAAGCTGATCAATGGCGAGAACACCATCCCGCTGAGCGTTGACTACATCGCTACCGGTGCGGCCACGCCGGGTAACGTATCCTCGACTGCAACATTCCAGATGGTTTACTCCTGATTCGTTAGCTGCAGTAACACCCTCGGAATCTGATTCGGGGGTGTTTTGCCGATCCATCGAAACGGAGTCACTATGCGACAGGTCACCAGGCAATCAGTGCTGTTTTTCAGCGTATTGCTGTGCGTTGCACTGCCCGCCTCGGCAATTGACGACGGAAGCGTGCATTTTCAGGGGCAAGTCGTCAACACCGGCTGTTCCGTCAGTGCAGAAAGTCAGGACCAGATTGTGCGTATGGGCCAAATACGCAATAACGAATTTGCCGCAACGGGCGATTGGGCAGCACCAACAGCCTTTCAGATAACGCTAGAAGACTGCGATACCAGCGTCAGTCAACGTGCGGGCGTACTGTTCAGCGGCGAGTCCGATGCAAAAGACCCGCAAATTTTTCGCGCAGGTTATGGCGCAGGCGCAGCGCAGGGGATTGGTGTGGGAATATTTGACGCAACCGGCCATCTACTTATTCCGGATACAGCCCCGCCCTGGTACGCCCCCTTGCAGAACGGCGCCAATGTTCTGCGTTTTATGGCGAAATACCGCTCCACACAACCGCACGTTCAGGCTGGTACGGCCGACGCCCAGGTATGGTTTAACGTCGTCTACCAGTAAAACACTCAGAGGCCCGAGTGCCTCGTCATGAGAATTGAGGGAACAATGCAAATGAACACATCACCTACGTCTTTGTCTCGCCTGATGATGGCTGGTACGTTGCTGCTGACAATGGGTCTGGCAACGAATGCCTCTGCAGGTGGAATTGCTTTAGGGGCTACCCGCGTCATTTATCCGCAGGGGGATAAACAGGTTTCATTACCGGTGATCAATTCGTCGGCAGACAATACGTTCTTAATACAATCATGGGTAGCCAACGTTGAGGGTATCAAGTCACCAGACTTTATCCTTACGCCACCGTTGTTTGTTATCCACCCTAAGAAAGAGAACACGCTGCGTATTATGTATATCGGCCCCGACCTTCCTGCCGATCGCGAAACTGTTTTCTATCTGAACAGCAAGGCTATTCCGTCTGTCGATAAAAATAAACTTCAGGGCAATACGCTGCAAATAGCAACACAGAGTGTGATTAAGTTATTCATTCGCCCTAAGAAATTAACATCCCTTTCCGTGGATGCGCCCAAAACGCTGACGTGTCGGACAGAAAATGGAAAAGTCATCATAACGAATCCATCACCGTATTACGTATCGTTGGTGCAGTTCTTTGTTGGGGGAACCCGTCTTCCCAATTCAATGGTCGCACCTAAAAACACGTTGACGGTGGATATCCCCGGCGGCGGTTCCGGCAGTGTGAAATTCCAGACAGTGAATGATTTCGGCGCAAATACCCCTACGCAGATTTGTTCCCATTAACAACCTGAAATGAAATAGCAGACCTGCATTTTGTCTTCAAGGAAGGAAGTACTTAGCATTTACTGCAGGGAAAAGAGATGAAACGTAATACTTCACTGATTTTTAGCACATTTTCTTTAACATCCCTTACGCCAGTGGCGATGGCGATAGCAGGATTGCTATCGCCATCAGATGCAAGTGCAGAATATTTTTTCAACCCGGCATTTTTGTCTAGCGATCCCTCTGCCGTTGCTGACCTGTCGCGGTTTTCCACCAATGGCCAGGCACCAGGCGTTTATCGTGTCGATCTCTGGCTTAACGGGGCGTTTGTGGCGACTCGCGATATCACCTTTACGGCAAGAAATACGGCGTCGACGGCACAACCGCAGGCGGATGATACCGGTCTTACCGCCTGTTTATCAGCAAAAGCGCTGGAAAACCTGGGCGTTAACCTTCAGGCGTTTCCTGCCCTGACGGCGGAAAAGACGGACAGCTGTATTGATATTGCGTCAATCATTCCCGCCTCATCAACCACCTTTGATTTTGAGCATCAGCGGCTGGATATCAGTATCCCGCAAGCCGCCCTGAGGAATAGCGCACGCGGATATATTCCGCCTGAACAATGGGATGAAGGCATTAATGCCCTCCTGCTGAATTATAACTTCACCGGCTCTCGTAGCCGCGATCGGGGGGAGAGCAACTCAACCAGTAAAAGCTATTTCCTCGGGCTTAACAGCGGATTAAACCTTGGCCCGTGGCGGTTAAGGGATTACTCAAGCTGGAATTATCACAACAGCGATGACTCACGCAGCGACAACTGGCAGCACATTAATACCTATGTTGAACGCGCGGTCATTCCGCTGAAAGGAAGACTGACGCTGGGTGACAGCTACACCCCATCAGACGTATTTGACAGCCTCCCTTTTCGCGGTGCGCAAATCGCCTCTGATGACAATATGCTGCCCGATAGCCTGAAGGGTTTCGCGCCCACGATCCGTGGTATCGCAAAAAGCAATGCTCAGGTAACCATTAAGCAAAATGGCTACACCATTTATCAAAGCTATGTTCCACCGGGTGCATTTGCGATTAGCGACCTGTTTCCCACGTCCTCAAGCGGTGACCTCAGTGTTGAGGTAAAAGAATCTGACGGTAGCATCAACAGCTATTCCGTGCCTTATTCCACCGTTCCCGTACTCCAGCGTGAAGGCCGCGTAAAGTACGCATTAACAGCGGCCGAATACCGCAGCAGCAGCGATCAACAGGATGAGGTTAATTTCGTTCAGGGGTCTCTAATCTGGGGGCTTTCGCATGGCTTCACGCTGTATAGCGGATCGCAGATAACCAACAATTACCACTCGCTGGCATTCGGCACCGGCCTGAATATGGGTGAACTGGGCGCTATCTCTGCGGATGTGACTCACGCGAAGAGCACGCTGGCGGATGACAGCACGCATTCAGGGCAATCGATCCGTTTTCTGTATGCAAAATCCCTTAACGGCCTCGGCACTAACTTTCAGCTGCTGGGCTACCGTTACTCGACCTCGGGATTCTATTCCCTGGATGAAACAGCCTATAAGCAAATGCGCGGCTACACAGGTGACCACGAGGACAACGATACCGAACAGCAAAATCCCTGGATGGATTATTACAATCTGTACTACACCAAGCGAGGAAAGGTTCAGTTCAACATCTCTCAGCAGCTTGGTCATGCAGGTTCGCTCTTTGTCACGGGCAGCCAACAGACCTACTGGCATACCGATGAAAAAAATACGCTACTCCAGGTAGGCTTTAGCGGAACCATTAAAGATGTGTCCTACAGTCTGTCCTACAACTACAACAAATCACCGGGCATGTCGAAAAGCGACGAGATTTACGCGCTGAATTTGTCGCTGCCATTGAGCCTGTGGCTGCGTCCACAAAACGATGTCAGCCAGAAGCATAACTATGCTTATGCCACCTACAACATCAGCACCGACAAAAAGGGTGAAACCTCGCAAAATGCCGGGATCAACGGCACATTGCTTGAGGATAACAACCTGAGCTACAGCGTTCAGGAAGGCTATTCAAGCCAGGGGACAAAATCACAAGGCTCCAGCAGCCTTGAATACGATAGCGCCTATGGCAATGCGAACGTGGGCTATAACTACAGCGGAAACGGCGACTACCAGCAGGTGAACTACGGTTTGAGCGGCGGCGTCATTGCTCACCGGAATGGCATCACCCTTAGCCAGCCACTGGGTGATACCAACGTGCTGATTGCCGCTCCGGGCGCGAGTAACGTCAAGGTCGAAAACGAGCCGGGTGTTCATACCGACTGGAGAGGCTATGCCGTGGT
This sequence comes from Enterobacter cloacae complex sp. IR5422, assembly GCF_049238165.1. Taxonomy (NCBI): domain Bacteria; kingdom Pseudomonadati; phylum Pseudomonadota; class Gammaproteobacteria; order Enterobacterales; family Enterobacteriaceae; genus Enterobacter; species Enterobacter cloacae complex sp. IR5422. The sequence continues at coordinate 12,705 of NZ_JBMKHT010000038.1, forward strand.
TCCCTACGCGTCCTCGTATCATCTCAACCGCATGGCGCTGGACATCAACTCACTGGCTGACGATATGGATATCGATGATGCCGTAACCAATGTGGTCCCAACCCGTGGCGCGGTTGTGCGGGCAACCTTCAAAGCCCGGCCTGGTACGCGTGCGTTAATGACCTTAACCCATCGGGGCAAACCCGTTCCTTTCGGTGCCATGGTGTCACGTGATGACAATGGCAGCGATACGATTGTGGGTGAAGACGGAGAGGTCTATCTCTCTGGCCTGAGCCCGGCGGGAACGCTGAAAATTCAGTGGGGTGAAGGGTCAGACAAGCAATGTAGCGTGAAGTATCAATTACCTGAAAGTAAACAGCCGCTGCTGCGGTTGAAAACGGAGTGTATATAAATGAAATTATGGATGATTTTATTTTATGTGGTCGGGCTGGCATTCTCACCTTATGGAATAGCCGATATTTGTAAAAATGCTAACGGTGGCATCTCGATTGTTAACTATGATTTGACCACCACGCTGAACACCAATCAGAACATTAAAGGTGGCTCCACAGAGCTGGAAAAAAATCAGGATGTGCAGGTTAACGCCACCTGTCCACCGGGTGAGTGGGAAAAACGCACCTATCGCTCCTATTTGAGCCCTTTTCCGGTCGTCAAAACGGATGGTGAATGGAAATATCTCCAGCTTGACCCGGATTATATTATTGGCGCCATGAAAATAAATGACGCAACCATTGGTGAGTTTTATCCCCCCATTGAGTACGTTCACATGGGCGGCCACGATGAGGTGGATACCGGCGGCGTTTTCCCGGTCAACGATAATGACCTGATCTTTAAATTACAAATTGTCAGGCCTTTTATCGGCACCGTGGTTATCCCGCCAAAATTGATGTTCAATGTGTACGTCACCACGACGAATAACGATCGCCTGACCAATATTGTCTACCAGATTACCTACAGTGGCGTTATTACCGTGCCGCAAAACTGCGTCATTAATGCCGGGCAAACCGTAACGGTAGATCTGGGTTCTCTTTATCACGGTGATTTTACGCGCGCCGGGCAGATGCCGGACAACGCTCAGCCCAAAACCTTCAATGTGCCCATTGAATGTAATGCTGACGTGAACTCGCCGGCACAATTAACCTTGCGCGTTATGGGCACATCGGACCCTCGCTACCCGGAAGCGCTGGCATCGGATAATCCTGATGTTGCCGTCGTGGTTACCAGTGAGCAAGACAACATACTGAAACCGAATGTCTTTTCAAGTAGCGCACCTTTTACGACTGATGAGGCGGGCAAGGCCAACGTGACGCTGAAAGCATATCCTATCAGCACAACGGGCAATTCCCCGGAACTGGGCGTGTTCACCGCTCTGGCCTTGTTACGCGTTGATTTCGCATAAGGATTGGGTGATGAAAAAGCGCTATTTTCTCCTGTTTCTGCTGGCAAATCTGGCGTTGCCCTTACAGACAGCCAGAGCAGATAATGACAGTTTCAATGTTCAGTTTATCGGCACCATCGTGGGGGAGTCCTGCAACGTCGACACAGGCAGCGTTGAGCAGACGGTCGAACTCGGTGACTTTACCGCGGATGATTTCCCGTCGGTTGGCACCACAACGCCGGATACAAAGTTTGATATCACGTTGAAAGGTTGCACCCGCGCCATTACCGGCACCAAAGTTTGGTTTACCGGGAATGTGGATGCGAACAACCCGACATTGCTGGCACTTTCTGATAACGGAAAGGGAACGCCTGGCAGGATGGCAACGGGCCTCGGCGTTGAGCTACTGGATTCCAATCGCACCCCAATACCGATCAATAATACGGAGTCCTCGCTTTATCCGCTGCTGCCGGGGGATAACACGCTCACGTTTTATTTGCACTATAAATCCACGCTGCCCGTTGTGACGTCAGGAAATGCGACTGCCGTTATGTATTTTGACCTGCTTTATCAGTAAGGAATATGAATGAAACCGTTTCTCCGGTTATTTTTCTTCTGCATTATCCTGATGCACCTGGGCAGTGCGAGTACAATGGCGCACGACGGGACCGTTTATATTGTAGGCACCGTAAAAAGCAAAACCTGCATCATATCGCCTGATTCGGAAAATCTTATCGTTCGTATGAGCGACGTCGCCACAGGGCAATTTACGAACCAGAAAAATAATACGCCATGGGAACATTTTGCTATCAATCTTGAAAACTGCGGCGCAGGGTTGAATAACATCAGTACCCATTTTGAAGGCACGCCCAATCAGGGCAACGCAGATTTGCTTTCGCTGACAGGCGGTCCGGGTTATGCCAGCGGCGTGGCTATCGGTATTTATAATCCGGACAAAACGCTTATACCGCTGGGCGATGAAAGCCAGCTGTTTACGCTGTCAAATAACCAGCTTACTGCCACCCTTGATTTTTATGCCCGTTATCTTGCTGACGGAGGCGCTGTATCGCCCGGAACAGCCAATGCTGCAGCAACCTTTATTTTGACTTATGCCTGATGACACCGTGATGAAACTGCGCATCCTGATCCCTGTTTTAGCCATCTTAACGTCCATCTCTTTTGCGCATGCAGGCGTCGTGATAGGGGGGACACGCTTCGTCTATCCTGAAAAACAGCACTCCATTACCGTTTCAGTGCGCAATAAATCCACGCTTCCCTGGCTGGTCAGCGCAAAAATTTATGCTGGCGGAAACTGGCCAGGGGCAACCTCTGCCCCACAGGCGACCTCGGCGCTTGTTGCAACGCCCGCGCTTTTTGCACTACAGGGCGGACGCGAAAATAGCATCAGGATTTTTCGTGCCGATGAGGGTTTGCCTGCTGACCGTGAAACGCTTTTCACCCTCAGCATCTCAACCATTCCAGCCAGTAAGACCAGCAGCGACAACGTGCAAATGGCCGTACGTTCGAGCTTCAAAGTGTTCTATCGCCCTGAGGGATTAAACGGCAATCCAGAAAACGCGTATCGGGAAATCCTCTGGTCATATTCAGCAAACCAGCTCGTGGTGAAGAACCCGACCCCCTACTACGTGACGCTCTTCCAGACGCGTATTAACAACAAATCCATTGATAACGCGGGCATCATTGCCCCTTTTAGCCAGCGAACAATGGACGAGTGCCAGAAGGCGCCTCGCTGCGAAATACGCTGGCAAACCATAAACGACTATGGCCGGGTTATGCCGCCCGTGGTTAACATCCTTAATCTGAAATGAGTACCCATCATGTTTTTCATAAAGCACCCCTTCCTCGTTCTGACCGTTTTCGTCACACTGACCGCACCGACGCTGAGCCAGGCCGCTGAGTTTACCGCTGAGCAGAAGACGGAAATCGGCAAAATCGCCGAGGATTACTTTACCGCCCATCCGGAAAAAATGGGTGAAACGATATCTATCTACCTGGCTAATCATCCTGAGTTTCTGGTTGCCGCGAGCGAAAACCTACGCCAAAGCCAGCAAGCGGCCGCGCAAAAAATGAAAGAGATGCAGGACGCAGCCAAAAAAGCACAGTAAAGCAAAATCTAAAGCCGGGCGGACTACGCTCATCCGGCCTACAAAACCATTCCACCTTTTCCCCAAAAGCCCGGAAAGCGCAGCGCCACCGGGCAAGACCATTACTCCGGCAATAACCCGACAAAGCTGCGTTTTTTGCGCGGCTCCGACATCAGCTCCTCCAGCTTATCCACGCACGCGAGATAGTGCGGGGTTTGCTTATGCGCCAGCACCGCCTCTTCGTCTTTATAGGCTTCGTAGATAAAGAACCGGGTTTTCACCCTCGGGTCCTGCAATACGTCAAAACGCAGGTTCCCCGGCTCCTGGATTGCGCCCTCGTGGTTGGCGCGAAACACCTCCAGAAACTCGTCCACCCGCTCGGGCTTAATGTTGATCTCTACCAGCGTCACGTTCATTTTGCTTCTCCCTGTTTCTCTTCCTGCCAGAACTGGAACGCATCACGGGCATTCCAGTTATCGTGCACCACTTTCTTCACCGCCTTCAGCATGGCGAGCGGCGCGCTGGACTGGAAGATGTTGCGCCCCATGTCCACGCCGGACGCGCCCTGGTCTATCGCGCGCCAGCACATCTCCAGCGCCTCGTGCTCCGGCAGCTTTTTGCCCCCCGCGATAACGATCGGCACCGGGCAGCTGGCGGTGACTTTTTCAAAACCCTCATCCACGTAGTAGGTTTTGACGAACTGCGCCCCCATTTCGGCGGCAATGCGGCTTGCCAGCGAGAAATACCGAGCGTCACGCGCCATCTCTTTCCCCACGCCCGTTACCGCCAGCGTCGGCATGCCGTAGCGCGCCCCTGCATCGACAAGCTTGATGATGTTGTTGATCGACTGATGCTCAAACTCGCTTCCGATGTACACCTGCGCCGCCACCGCGCAGACGTTCAGGCGCAGGGCGTCTTCCATCGCCACCGCCACGCACTCGTTGGAAAGTTCGCCCAGAATCGAGTTACCGCCGGAGGCGCGCAGCACCACCGGTTTGTTCGTCGCGGCGGGCACCTGGCTCCTGAGGATGCCGCGGGTACACATCAGCACGTCGGTTTCACCAAACAGCGGCGCGATAGAGAGGTCGATACGCTCAAGGCCGGTAGTCGGCCCCTGAAAGTAGCCGTGGTCAAAGGCCAGCATCACCGTACGGTTGCTCTGCGGATTGAAGATGCGCGCCAGCCGCGACTGCATGCCCCAGTCCAGCGAGCCGCAGCCCTTCAGGGTGAACGGCACATTTTGCTGCGGCGTGCCGATGCCAAAATCCTTGCCGTCTTTGATGTCGTCTAAATCAGCCATTTGCTCCCCCGTCAGAAATCGTATTTGCTGATGTTCTCTTTGGTGAACACCACGCGTTCCGGCAGCAGCACGATGCCGTTGCCCTTCGCCTCATACTGGTAGCCCTGCACGCTGTTCGGCTCGACCTTCAGCGCCCCGATATCTTTTACGTCCACGCTGTCGCCAACGTTAAGATCGCCTTTTTTCAGTAAACGATCGGCGACATTGACCGCAATTTTGCCCTGTTGCACCACGTCCCACAGGCCGAAGGCCTTCACCGTGCCGCGCTCAACGTACGGGCGCATCACGTTCGGCGTGCTGAACCCGACAATCGCCACGCCTTCCCGCTTCAGGTTTTCTGCCGCCTGCGCGGCAGCAGGAAGCGCGTTGGCGTCCGGGGCGACGATCGCATCCAGATCCGGATAGGCTTTTAAGATCCCTTCGGCGGTCTGCAACGATTTGGTGGCGTCGTTATAGCCAAACTGGGTGGTGACAATCTGCCACTGGGGATGGTCTTTCTCGATTTTGGCCTTCGCCTCTTTCACCCACTGGTTCTGGTCGGTGACGGTCGGGCTGGAGTAGAAGAACGCCACTTTCGCGTTCGGTTTGGTGACCTGCTTGCCCGCCATCTCCACCAGCAGGCCGCCCAGCTGTTCCGGCGTCCCCTGATTGATGTAGATGCTGCGGCACTCCGGTTTGGTGTCGGAATCCCAGGTCAGGACCTTGACGCCGCGCTGCATCGCGCGCTTCAGCGCCGGACACAACCCATCCGGCGACACGGCGGAGACGATAATGGCGTTATAGCCCTGGTTGACGAAGTTATTGATGAGCTGCACCTGGCCGGAGACGCTCGGCTCGGTTGGGCCGTCGTAGGTCACGTCCACGCCAAGATCTTTCCCCGCCGCTTTCGCACCGTTGCCGCCGCTGGTGAAGAAGCCGACGCCCACCAGCTTCGGGATAAAGGCAATGCGGTCCGCCGCCTGCGCCGAAGCGAAGCTGAGGGCCATTGCCAGGACGAGCAGTTTTGTTTTCATCTTACGCTCCGGATAGTTTTCTAAAGAGAGATCGCACCCATTCGCGGTGCAGACTCAGCGAACGCCCCATCACCACCACAACCAGCAGCGCCCCCGACAGCGCGCTCGACACCTGGTTGGGGATGCCGACCATCTGTAAACCCTGTTGCAGGTACCCCACCAGCAGCGCCGCCAGCGCCGTACCGACAACCGAACCTGACCCGCCGTAGATATTGGCTCCGCCGAGCACGGCGGCGGTGAGCGCAGGCATTAATAGATCGCGCCCCAGATCCGAACGCGCGGAGCCGAAATAGGAGACCATCACCAGCGCGGCAATCGCCGAGGCCACGCCCACCAGGCCGTACAGCACGTAGGGCATGCCGTTCACCGGCAGCGCCGCATAGCGCGCCGCGCGCGGGTTCTGCCCAATAAGGAACAGATGACGGCCAAAGCGCCCGCGGTGGGTAATGAGCCAGAAGAAGACTGTGATTACCGCGAACAAGACCAATGGGATCGGCAGACTCAACACCGTGAGGTTAGCGAACGCCGTGAAGCTGTCCGGGAAGCCGCCGATGCCCTCGTAGCCCGTCGCGCCCGCCATGCCGGAAAGCAGCAGCGCGCCGCCGCCGTAGAGGTAGAGCGTGCCGAGGGTAATGACCAGCGGGCTGATGCCGGTGTAGTGGATCAGCGCCGCGTTTACCAGCCCGCACAGCAGTCCCAGCAGCAGCGTCAGCGGAACGGCGACCGCCATCGGCCACCCGGCCTGCATCATCACCCCCAGCGCAATCGCGCACAGGCCGATGGTCGAGCCGAGGGAGATGTCGATCCCGCCGCTGATAATCACCAGCGTGAGCGGCAGCGCCACAATGCCAATACAAATGAAGTCGCTGGTGCTGAACAGCAGCATGTTGACGTCGAGCATGCGCGGGTTGATGGCGCCAAAGAGCAGGATCTCCAGCACCAGTAAAATCAGCAGCGCGCTTTCCCAGTTAAGCCTCATTTACGCCACCTCTTTTTTGCGTTTGGGAAACGGGGTGACATGCTTTCCCCCTCTGTTGCCCGGCTGGAAACGACCGTACTTCAGCGCCCGCTGGTGACGCGCCAGCGCCTGACGCAGACGCCCGTCGAGCACCAGCACGCCCAGCAGCACCAGCCCGGCGATAAAGTCGTTCCACCAGGCCGGAAGCCTGAACAGCACCAGCACGGTGTCGATTTGCGTCAGGAAGAACGCACCGAGCAGCGCGCCGATCAGCGTGCCCGTTCCGCCCAGCAGTGAAATGCCCCCCAGTACGCAGGCGGCGATGGCCTTCATCTCCAGCCCGCTGCCGGTCTGGTTGGGCACGAAGCCAATCTGTGCGGCAAAGACAATCCCGGCGCAGGCCGCCAGCATGCCGTTGAGGGTAAAGGCGATCATGCGGGTGCGGTTCACCGCCACGCCCAGCTGGCGCGCGGCGGCGAGGTTATCCCCCACAGCGTAGAAATCACGCCCGAACGCGGTGCGCGACAGCGTCCACGCGCCGGTGACCACGATAATCAACACCACCATGCCAAGGCGCGACACGCCGATGGCCGCAGGCTCAGAGAGGGATTTCAACCCCGGCGGCAGCCCTTCAATCCACTTTCCGCCCGTCCAGAGCAGCATCGCTCCACGGTACAGCCCCAGCGTGCCGAGGGTGGCGACAATCGCCGGGATGCGTAATCCCACCACCAGAAAACCGTTGAATGCCCCCGCCAGCGCGCCAACTGACAGCGCGAAGAGAATGGAAACGGGCAGGCTGTAGCCACTGTTCAGCGCCACGCCGACGGCGATGGCGGACAGCCCGACGGTCGACCCCACGGAGACGTCGATATTGCGGGTCAGCATCACCAGCGCCGCGCCGATCGCCAGCAGGATCAGTATCTGCGAGCTGGCGAAGATCATCCCCAGCGTCTGCAAACTCAGGTACGACGGATTGAGCGCCACCAGCACGGCGAACAGCGCCAGAATGGCGAGAAACGCGCTCAGCTCGCGGTTTTTCAGTAAGATCTTCATGATTGCCCTCCAAACGCCAGCGCCATCATGCGATCGAGGCTGACGGCATGGCGCGGCAGCTCGCCGCTGAGTACGCCCTGATGCATCACCAGCACGCGATCGGCAAGGCCGGGAAACTCATCGAGATCGCTTGAGATCATCAGCACCGCCACGTTCTGCGCCGCCACGCTTTTGATAAGCTGGTAGATATCGGCGCGCGCCGAGACGTCCACGCCGCGCGTCGGTTCATCGACGATCAGCAATAACGGGTTGGCTTCCAGACAGCGTGCCAGCAGCACCTTCTGCTGGTTGCCACCGGAGAGCGTGCGCACGGTTTGATCCGCATGGTTGAGCTTGATCCCCAGCGCCCGGTGATAGCGCTCCACCACCGCGGACTCTCTTTTCCGCTGCTGCCAGAGCGACGGCTCGTTCAGCGCCACGGTGTTCCAGCGGATCGGCGCGTCGAGGAACAGGCCGGACACCTGCCTGTCTTCCGGCAGGTAGACCAGGCCTTTGTCCAGACGTGAACTTACCGGTGCGGCGGTGATGTCCTGGTTCTCCAGCCAGACGCGCCCCCCGCGCACAGGCCGCAGGCCATAGAGCGTTTCGGCAATCTCGGTGCGCCCGGAGCCTACCAACCCGGCCAGGCCGACGATCTCCCCGGCGTAGATCTCAAGGCTGAGATCGATAAACCCTTCCCCGGTAAGATCCTCAACCCGCAGCACCGGAAAGTCCTGCGGCTGGGTGCGACGGTTGCCCGGCAGCGCCAGCCACAGCTTTTGCGTATCGCTGAGGGATTTCTCGCGGCTTACCGGTGTCATGGCGGCGATCAGGGCGCTATCTTCAAACTGCGCGGTTTCACCGCTGAGCACCACCGCGCCGTCGCGCATCACCGAGACGTGGCTCGACAGCATGCGAATTTCCGGCAGCTTGTGCGAGATAAACACGATCCCGACGCCGAGCGCCTGCAGGGCGCGGATCTGACGAAACAGCCGTTCGGTTTCGCCCGGCGTGAGGGAGGCCGTGGGCTCGTCGAGGATCAGGATCCTGGCGTTGCGCATTAATCCGCGCAGGATCTCTACCATCTGCTGATCCGCCACTTCCAGGGTGCTGGCGGCGGCGTCGAGGTTCAGCCGGCACTGCAGCTGCTCAAGTTTCTCCGCCAGCCGCTTTTCCCGATCGCGTTCGCGCGGCAGGCGGAACAGGATGTTTTCCCGCACCGTCAGGTTGGGGAACAGCAGCGGCTCCTGCGGCACGAGGTAAATGCCGAGCCTGTGCGCCTGCACGGGCGTCAGCCGCGCATATGACTGCCCCTCGACGGAAAGTTCACCCTCATCCGGCGTCTCGACTCCGGCGATGATCTTCATCAGCGTCGATTTTCCCGCGCCGTTCCCGCCCATCAGCGCGTGCACCTGGCCCGCAAGCAGCGTGAAATCAATGCCTTTTAGAACCGGCACGCCTGAGAACTGCTTGCTGATACTTCGCGCGTCGAGAAGTGGGGTCATCATCGCTCCGCTATTGAACAAATGATTTTTAGATTTAATAATGTTCAAAAGCGTAGACGGTGAACTATATTTACAACCGTGCAGGGATCACAGTTTTATCGATTGAGATTCAGATAAACCAGAAACGATCGAAATGATCCGTTTTGTCGCGTGGCTCACACTTTCCCTCCGCGTCATCACGAACATATGATCTAAATTTTTATAAGAGTTCAATTATGAGCGATAAACGCACTGCGGAAGAAGGACGGTTTGCCGGGCTGGCGCTGGCGGAAGAGGAGCTGGTGGCGCGCGTGGCCTGGTGCTACTACCACGACGGGCTGACCCAGAACGATATCGGCGAACGCCTCGGGCTGCCGCGATTAAAAATCTCCCGCCTGCTGGAGAAAGGCCGCCAGTCCGGGGTGATCCGCGTGCAGATTAACTCCCGCTACGAGGGCTGCCTGTCGCTGGAAACCGAGCTACAGCAGCGCTTTGGCCTGAAGCTGGTGCGCGTGATGCCTGCCCTAAATACGCCGCCGATGAACGTGCGGTTAGGCATTGGCGCGGCGCAGTCGCTGATGGGCGTGCTGGAGCCCGGCCAGCTGCTGGCGGTGGGGTTCGGTGAAACCACCATGAGCAGCCTGCAGCACCTGAGCGGCTTTATCAGCTCGCAGCAGATCCGCCTCGTGACGCTCTCCGGCGGCGTCGGGCCGTATATGACCGGTATCGGCCAGCTGGACGCGGCCTGCAGCGTCAGCATGATCCCCGCCCCGCTTCGCGTGTCTTCCGCCGAAGTGGCCGGGATCTTAAAACGCGAGACCAGCGTGCGGGACGTGATCCTCGCCGCCACCGCAGCCGACGTGGCGGTGGTTGGCATTGGTTCAGTGAACCAGCGCCGTGACGCCACGATCCTGCGCTCCGGCTATATCAGCGAAGGTGAACAGCTGATGTACGCCCGCAAAGGCGCGGTCGGCGACATTCTCGGCTATTTCCTCAATGCCGAAGGGGAGTGCGTTGAGGAGTTGGAGATCCACAAAGAATTACTCGGCGTCTCGCTTGATGAGCTGGCGCAGCTGCCCACCATCGTTGGCGTGGCCGGCGGGGAAGAGAAAGCCGATGCGATTTATGCCGCACTGAAGGGTCGCCGTATCAATGGCCTGGTGACGGAAGAGACGACAGCCCGCGCGGTGCTGGCTCTGGCCAAATAAGAGCCCGCCCTGCGCTAACAGCGAGGCAAGCTCATGAGTTACCTTTTAGCGTTAGATGCAGGGACCGGCAGCGTTCGCGCCGTGATTTTCGATTTGCAGGGCAACCAGATTGCCGTCGGCCAGGCCGAGTGGAAGCACCTGAGCGTGGAGAACGTGCCGGGGTCGATGGAGTTTGACCTCGAGACCAACTGGCAGCTGGCCTGCCGGTGCATTCATCAGGCGCTGGAGCGTGCGCGCCTGAGCGCGGCAGATATCCAGTCCGTCGCCTGCTGTTCAATGCGCGAAGGGATCGTGCTGTACGACCGTAACGGCGAGGCCATCTGGGCCTGCGCCAACGTCGACGCCCGCGCCAGCCGCGAGGTGGCCGAACTCAAAGAGATCCACGATGACCGTTTTGAATCCGAAGTGTATGAGGTCTCCGGCCAGACGCTGGCGCTGAGCGCCATGCCGCGCCTGCTGTGGCTGGCGCACCACCGTCCGGATATTTACCGCAAGGCCGCGACTATCACCATGATCAGCGACTGGTTGGCGGCGAAGCTCTCCGGCGAGCTGGCGGTCGACCCGTCGAACGCGGGCACCACCGGCATGCTGGATCTCTTCTCCCGCGACTGGCGTCCGGCGCTTCTCGACATGGCCGGGCTGCGCGCCGATATCCTCTCCCCGGTGAAAGAGACCGGCACCGTACTGGGTGCTATAACCCGGGAGGCCGCGCAGCAGAGCGGCCTGCGCGAAGGCACGCCGGTGGTGATGGGCGGCGGCGACGTGCAGCTGGGCTGTCTGGGGCTGGGCGTGGTCCGCGCCGGACAAACGGCGGTGCTGGGCGGCACCTTCTGGCAGCAGGTGGTCAATCTGCCGCAGGTACGCACCGACCCCGACATGAACATCCGCGTGAATCCGCACGTCATCCCCGGCATGGTGCAGGCGGAGTCGATCAGCTTCTTTACCGGGCTGACCATGCGCTGGTTCCGCGACGCCTTCTGCGCGGAGGAAAAGCTGATTGCCGAGCGGATGGGGATGGACACCTATTCCCTGCTGGAAGAGATGGCCAGCCGGGTGCCGGCGGGCTCCCACGGGGTAATGCCAATCTTCTCCGACGCAATGCATTTCAAGCAGTGGTACCACGCCGCGCCGTCGTTTATTAACCTCTCCATCGACCCGGAAAAATGCAATAAAGCGACGCTGTTCCGCGCCCTGGAAGAGAACGCGGCGATTGTTTCGGCCTGCAACCTGGCGCAGATTTCACGCTTTTCCGGCGTGACGTTTGAGAGCCTGGTGTTTGCGGGCGGCGGGTCAAAAGGTGCCCTGTGGAGCCAGATCTTAAGCGACGTCACGGGCCTGCCGGTGCGCGTGCCGGAAGTGAAAGAAGCCACGGCGCTGGGCTGCGCGATTGCCGCGGGTACGGGCGCGGGGCTGTTTGCCGATATGGCCTCGACGGGCGAGCGGCTGGTGAAATGGAGCCGCGAGTTCACGCCAAACCCGGCGCACCGCGAGCTGTACGACGGCATGATGCAGAAATGGCAGGCGGTATACGCGGACCAACTCGGGCTGGTGGACAGCGGACTGACCACGTCGATGTGGCAGGCGCCGGGGCTGGTGCGGGCAGCGGCGCCGTAAATAACGCCGGATGGCGCTACGCTTATCTGGTCCTGGGGTTTTGTAGCCCCGGTAAGCGCAGCGCCACCGGGGAAGTTCTTTGAGATCTATCACAATCATTCGATCCCGCTTTTACCTTTCCGCTGCCGCTGGCTAAATTAGTAACTCATCCGACCACATAACAATAATTTTACACTGGAAGAGACTATGAGCCGCTACCCGTCGTTATTCGCCCCTCTCGATCTGGGGTTCACCACACTCAAAAACCGCGTGTTGATGGGCTCGATGCACACCGGGCTCGAGGAGCATCCGGACGGGGCCGAGCGTCTGGCAGCTTTCTATGCCGAGCGCGCGCGCCACGGGGTGGCGCTGATTGTCACCGGCGGCGTGGCCCCTTCCCCTTCCGGCGTCGGCATGGAGGGCGGTGCGGTGCTGAACGATGCAGCACAGCTGCCGCATCACCGCATTGTGACCGACGCGGTACACAACGAGGGCGGTAAAATTGCCCTGCAAATTCTGCACACCGGACGCTACAGCTACCAGCCGAATCTGGTTGCGCCATCGGCCATTCAGGCGCCGATTAACCGCTTCACTCCGCATGCTCTGAGCCACGACGAGATCCTGGCGCTGATTGACGACTTCGCCCGCTGCGCCGCGCTGGCGCGTGAAGCGGGCTATGACGGCGTTGAGGTGATGGGCTCCGAAGGCTACCTGATTAACGAGTTTCTCGCCGCCCGCACCAACCAGCGCGACGACGAATGGGGCGGCGACTATGCCCGCCGGATGCGCTTTGCCGTGGAGGTGGTGCGCGCGGTACGTGAACGTGCGGGTGCGGACTTTATCATCATCTTCCGCCTGTCGATGCTCGACCTGGTGGAGGGCGGCGGCACGTTCGACGAAACCGTGCAGCTGGCGCAGGCGATAGAAGCCGCGGGCGCCACGATTATCAACACCGGCATCGGCTGGCACGAGGCGCGCATCCCGACCATCGCCACGCCGGTGCCGCGCGCGGCGTTCAGCTGGGTAACGCGCAGGCTGAAAGGCAAAGTGTCCGTTCCGCTGGTCACCACCAACCGCATTAACGATCCGCAGGTGGCGGACGATGTGATTTCGCGCGGCGATGCCGATATGGTGTCGATGGCGCGGCCGTTCCTCGCCGATGCCGAGCTGCTGTCGAAAGCGCAAAGCGGACGCGCGGATGAGATCAACACCTGCATCGGCTGTAATCAGGCCTGTCTGGATCAGATCTTCGTCGGGAAGGTCACCTCCTGCCTCGTCAACCCGCGCGCCTGCCATGAAACCAAAATGCCGGTGATCCCGGCGACAGCGAAAAAACGCCTGGCGGTTGTCGGCGCAGGACCTGCGGGCCTGGCGTTTGCGGTCAATGCCGCCTCGCGCGGGCACGGCGTGACGCTGTTTGATGCGCTGGGAGAGATTGGCGGGCAGTTTAATATCGCCAAACAGATCCCCGGCAAAGAGGAGTTCTACGAAACGCTGCGCTACTACCGCCGGATGATCGAGCTGACGGGCGTCGAGCTGCGGCTTAATCAGTTTGTCCACGCGGCGGATCTGACTGATTTCGATGAGGTGATCCTGGCGAGCGGGATCGTACCGCGCACGCCTGCGATCGAGGGTATCGATCATCCAAAAGTGCTGAGCTATCTCGACGTGCTGCGTGACAAAGCGCCGGTTGGCGAGAAGGTGGCGATTATCGGCTGCGGCGGGATTGGTTTTGACACCGCGATGTATTTAAGCCAACCGGGCGAAGCCACCAGCCAGAACATTGCCGAATTCTGCGTGGAATGGGGTATCGACACCAGCCTCAGCCAGTCCGGCGGCCTGCGACCCGAAGGGCCACAACTGCCGAAAAGCCCGCGCCAGATCGTGATGCTGCAGCGTAAAGCCAGCAAACCGGGCGAAGGGCTGGGGAAAACCACCGGCTGGATCCACCGCGCCACCCTGCTCTCGCGCGGGGTGAAGATGATCCCGGCGGTGAGCTACCAGAAGATCGACGACGACGGGCTGCACGTCACGATCGGCGGCGAGCCGCAGCTGCTGCGCGTGGATCATGTGATTTTGTGTGCCGGGCAGGAGCCGAAGCGGGATCTGGCGGATCCGCTGCGCGAGGCCGGTAAAACGGTGCATCTGATCGGCGGGTGCGACGTGGCGATGGAGCTGGATGCGCGGCGCGCGATTGCGCAGGGGACGAAATTAGCTCTGATGATCTAGAACATTGCCGGGCGGCGCTGCGCTTGCCCGGCCTACGGGTCCGAGGCCATTGTAGGCCCGGTAAGCGCAGCGCCACCGGGCAAAACAATCTTAACGACGACGTCCCAGCTTCACCGCCTTCAGCACCACGAACTTGTTGTTGGTCGCAATGGTGACGCAGTTGCCGAAAATCTTCTTCAGCTTGTGGAAGTAGTCCAGGTGGCGGTTCGCCACGATGTACAGCTCGCCGTTAATCTTCAGGCAGCGGCGCGCGTGGTGGAACATCTCCCACGCGACGTTATCCGTCAGAGCGTGCTTCTGGTGGAACGGCGGGTTACAGAACACGGCGTTGAAGCGGAACGGCTCTACCCCCGACAGCGCGTTGTTGATCATAAACTCGCAGCGGTCCAGCGCGTCCGGCATATTGGTTTCCACGTTCAGACGGCTGGAGGCCACCGCCATCGGCGATTCGTCGCTGAACACCACGCTGGCCTCCGGGTTCTTCGCCAGCAGCGTCAGGCCAATTACGCCGTTGCCGCAGCCCAGATCGACAATTTCCCCTTCCAGATTTTCCGGCAGGTGTTCCATAAAGAAACGCGCCCCGATATCCAGACCGGTACGGGAGAAGACGTTCGCATGGTTGTGGATGGTCCAGTCGGTCCCTTCCAGTTTCCAGCTCAGCGTGTCCGGCGCGTCGGCCAGCTCGGGTGCGGCGAACGTACAGTTGATCAGGCGCGCTTTTTTCCAGGCCAGCGTCGTGGTGGTTGGGCCAAGGACCTTCTCAAACAGCTCCAGCGTCGAAGTGTGAATATCACGCGCTTTGGCACCCGCGATGATGCGGGTTTCTGGCGTGACGACCTTACGCAGCGCGCGCAGCTGTTGCTCCAGCAGCGCCATGGTTTTTGGCACTTTGATGAGCACCACGCCCGGCGCCTGTGGGTAGTCCGCGGTGCTGTCGAGGAACTTCACGCTGGATTCGTCGATGTCGTTATGGCGCAGGTTTTCACGCGTCGCCAGCTCGCTTAAGTAGGAATCGCCGATGCTGTACGGCGTGTGCTCCGCCAGCGCGCAGCCCAGCGCGCCGAAGGCGTCATTCAGGATCAAAACCGGGCCGCGGATTTCAGTCTCATCCAACTGCTGCAGCAGATATTCATCCGCTGCTTCCCACGCCTGAAGCGGGTTAACGTCGTCCGTCTCCGGGAAACGTTTAAGGTTGAGTGAACGGAAACCGTTGTCTAAGTGGCTCATCGGCCCTCCTGAATGGTAAAATTTGGCGTATCCCTGAAAAGGGTGCGTGAGTATACCCGTTTTATTGTCGATTTGGGGCGTTGATGAACCAACTTACTTATCTCCAGGGCTACCCGGAGCATTTACTTTCTCAGGTTCGCAGCCTGATTGCCGAGCAAAAGCTCGGCGCGGTGCTGGAAAAACGCTACCCCGGCACCCACGATTTCGCGACCGATAAAGCCCTCTGGCAGTATACGCAGGATCTGAAAAACCGGTATTTGAAGAGCGCGCCGCCGATCAACAAGGTGATGTACGACAACAAGATCCACGTGCTGAAAAACGCGCTCGGCCTGCACACCGCCGTCTCCCGCGTGCAGGGCGGCAAGCTGAAGGCCAAGGCGGAGATCCGCGTCGCGACGGTTTTTCGCAACGCGCCGGAAGCCTTTCTGCGGATGATTGTGGTGCACGAACTCGCACACCTGAAAGAGAAAGAGCACGACAAAGCGTTCTATTCTCTGTGCTGCCATATGGAGCCGCAGTACCACCAGCTGGAGTTTGATACCCGGCTGTGGCTTACGCATTTATCGTTAAAAGGTAATGCGGAATAGCGCACGCGAATTGTCATGATGACGTGCTACAGTGGCTAAAGGTTCCCCGCTACGGAGTACGTAAACGTTTATGATACGTTTCGCAGTCATTGGAACGAACTGGATCACGCGCCAGTTCGTCGACGCCGCCCACGAAACCGGCAAACTGAAACTTACCGCAGTCTATTCCCGCAGCCTTGAGCAGGCGCAGAGTTTTGCCAACGATTACCTGGTCGAGCATCTCTTCACCTCGCTTGATGACATGGCGCAAAGCGACGCCATTGACGCGGTCTATATCGCCAGCCCGAACGCCCTGCACTTCCCGCAAACGAAGCTGTTCCTCAGCCATAAAAAGCATGTGATTTGCGAGAAGCCGCTGGCGTCGAACATCGAAGAAGTGGAAGCCGCCATCGCGCTTGCCCGCGAAAACCAGGTGGTACTGTTCGAAGCGTTCAAAACCGCCAGCCTGCCGAACTTCCTGCTGCTGCTGCAGTCCCTGCCGAAGGTGGGCAAAGTGCGCAAAGCGTTTATCAACTACTGCCAGTACTCGTCGCGCTACCAGCGCTATCTCGACGGCGAGAACCCGAACACCTTTAACCCGGCCTTCTCGAACGGCTCGATTATGGATATCGGTTTCTACTGCCTGGCCTCTGCCGTGGCCCTCTGGGGCGAGCCGCACGGCGTCACGGCCACCGCCAGCCTGCTGGAGAGCGGCGTGGATGCGCACGGTGTCGCGGTGCTGGATTACGGTGATTTCAGCGTGACGCTGCAGCACTCCAAGGTGAGCGATTCTGTCCTGCCGAGCGAAATTCAGGGCGAAGCGGGCTCGCTGGTTATCGAGAAGATCTCCGAGTGCCAGAAGGTGAGCTTTGTCCCGCGCGGCGGCAAAGCGCAGGAGCTGACGCAGCCTCAGCATATTAACACTATGCTCTATGAGGCAGAGGTCTTCGCCCGTCTGGTGGAAGACAACGAAGTGAATCACCCAGGCCTTGCGGTGAGCCGCACCACGGCGAAGCTGCAAACGGAGATCCGCCGTCAGACCGGCGTGGTGTTCCCGGCAGACGGCGTGAGCGCGGAAGTTATCGCGTAAAGCTGTGTAATGAAACGGCGCAGACCATTGACGAAACCGATGGTCTGACATATTTTGTTACCTGCAAAGGGGAGTAACTTCTTCGCCGGTGGATCGTCATTACGATGCGTGCAATACCGCATCCGGTCGCCGGGCAACCCTCGTGGTTGTAAGTGAGACCTTGCCGGAAGGCGAGGTCTATGCATAAAAAGCTAACGGCTATCGTCTTCTGACCATGGCCGTTTTTGTTTTTTATGTGTAAGGAAAATAGTATGCATTCTGTCGGCACTCCAATGTTGTGGGGCGGATTCGCGGTTGTCGTGCTCATCATGCTGGCGATCGACCTCTTTTTGCAGGGCCGTCGCGGCGCGCACGGCATGACCATGAAACAGGCCGCCGCCTGGTCGCTGGTCTGGGTTACTCTCTCCCTGCTCTTCTGCGCCGCCTTCTGGTGGTATCTGGCCTCGACCGAAGGCCGCGCGGTGGCCGATCCTCAGGCGCTCGCCTTCCTCACCGGCTATCTGATTGAAAAAGCCCTGGCGGTTGATAACGTCTTCGTCTGGCTGATGCTGTTCAGCTACTTCGCCGTGCCTGCGGCTCTGCAGCGTCGCGTGCTGGTGTACGGCGTGCTGGGTGCAATTATCCTGCGTACCATCATGATCTTCGCTGGCAGCTGGCTGATTACCCAGTTCGAGTGGCTGCTGTACGTCTTCGGCGCGTTCCTGCTGTTCACCGGGGTCAAAATGGCGCTGGCAAAAGAGGACGGCTCCGCGATTGGCGATCGCCCGCTGGTGAAGTGGATCCGCGGCCATCTGCGCATGACCGACAAGATCGAGAGCGAGCACTTCTTCGTGCGCAAGAACGGCCTGCTGTTTGCCACCCCGCTGCTGCTGGTGCTGATTCTGGTTGAGCTGAGCGACGTGATTTTCGCCGTGGACAGCATTCCGGCCATTTTCGCGGTGACCACCGACCCGTTCATCGTTCTGACCTCTAACCTGTTCGCCATCCTCGGCCTGCGCGCGATGTACTTCCTGCTGGCGGGCGCGGCGGAGCGCTTCTCCATGCTGAAGTACGGCCTGTCGGTGATCCTGGTGTTTATCGGTATCAAGATGCTGATCGTCGATTTCTACCATATCCCGATCGCCATTTCGCTCGGCGTGGTGTTTGGCATTCTGATCGTGACGCTGATTATCAATACCTGGGTTAACCGCCAGCACGATAAGAAGCAGCAGGCTTAATGCGTTTTGCCCGGTGGCGCTGCGCTTACCGGGCCTACAACGTTACCCCGTAGGCCGGGTAAGCGCAGCGCCACACCGCCCGGTCGTTAATCAATAGTTTAAAAACAAGACGCAACACGTAAAATCCAGCATTTTACGCTTCCCTCCTTTCGCGCATTCCCTATACTCGACCAGGCAAACATTTACTTACATCCGGACATAAATGTGACTAAGAGCACTTTCGGAATGGAACGCAATTTCACTCAGGAATAATGTATGAGCACACAATCGACGGGTCTTTTTGCGCGCCTGGCGCAGGGAAGTCTGGTTAAACAAATTCTGGTAGGACTGGTGCTGGGTATTCTGCTGGCCATGGTGTCAAAACCTGCTGCGGAGGCCACGGGGCTGCTCGGGACGCTGTTTGTGGGCGCCCTGAAAGCCGTCGCGCCAGTACTGGTTCTGATGCTGGTCATGGCATCGATTGCCAACCACCAGCACGGACAAAAAACCAACATTCGCCCTATTCTGTTCCTGTATCTTCTGGGAACCTTCTCTGCAGCCTTAACGGCCGTGGTGTTTAGCTTCCTGTTCCCGTCCACGCTGCACCTGACCAGCGCGGCCGGTGATATCACGCCGCCGTCCGGGATTGTGGAAGTCCTTCGCGGTCTGCTGATGAGCATGGTCTCTAACCCCATCACCGCGCTGATGAGCGGAAACTACATTGGCATCCTGGTCTGGGCGATTGGTCTGGGCTTCGCGCTGCGTCACGGCAACGAGACCACGAAAAACCTGGTCAACGATTTGTCCAACGCTGTCACCTTTATGGTGAAGCTGGTGATTCGCTTTGCGCCAATCGGTATTTTCGGCCTGGTCTCCTCTACGCTTGCAACCACCGGTTTTGACGCGCTGTGGGGCTACGCGCAACTGCTGGTTGTGCTGGTCGGCTGTATGCTGCTGGTGGCGCTGGTGATCAACCCGCTGCTGGTGTTCTGGCAGATCCGCCGCAATCCGTATCCGCTGGTGCTGACCTGCCTGCGCGAGAGCGGCGTGTATGCCTTCTTCACCCGCAGCTCTGCGGCGAACATACCGGTGAACATGGCGCTGGCGGAGAAGCTGAACCTGGATCGCGATACCTATTCCGTGTCGATCCCACTGGGTGCGACCGTGAACATGGCGGGTGCGGCGATTACGATCACTGTACTGACCCTGGCGGCGGTGCATACGCTGGGTATTCCGGTGGATCTGCCAACCGCGCTGCTGCTGAGCGTGGTGGCATCGCTGTGCGCCTGCGGCGCATCCGGCGTGGCGGGCGGTTCGCTGCTGCTGATCCCGCTGGCGTGTAATATGTTCGGTATCCCGAACGAAATCGCCATGCAGGTGGTTGCCGTCGGCTTTATCATCGGCGTGCTGCAGGACTCCTGCGAAACCGCGCTGAACTCCTCTACCGACGTGCTGTTTACCGCGGCGGCCTGTCAGGCGGAAGACGCGCGTTTAGCGAAGAACGCCCTCCGCAGTTAAAAAGAAAAGCCCGGTGGCGGCTACGCCTTACCGGGCCTACAGGGTTTAGTAAGTCGGGTAAGCGCTAGCGCCACCCGACAAAGTACTTACAGCGTCACACCGCTCTTAAAGATTGCCAGCTCGCGGAAATCGTTCTTCTCGTTGCAGGTCTGCTTGCCGCTGGCAATTTCCACAATCGCGTCCACGAATTCCGTCAGCAGCTGCGGCATCGCCTTGCCGTGGATAAGCTGCCCGGCATCAAAGTCAATCCAGTGTTTTTTCTTCGCCGCCAGCTCGCTGTTGGTGGCGATTTTCACCGTCGGCACAAAACCGCCGTACGGCGTGCCGCGACCGGTGCTGAACAGCACCATATGGCAGCCGGCTCCCGCCAGCGCGCTGGTGGCGACCGCATCGTTACCGGGCGCGCTCAGCAGGTTCAGACCGTGCGTTTTCAGGCGCTCGCCGTAGCGCAGAACGTCAACCACCTGGCTCGCGCCTGCTTTCTGGGTGCAGCCGAGGGATTTCTCTTCCAGCGTGGTGATCCCCCCCGCTTTGTTACCCGGCGACGGGTTCTCATAAATGGGCTGATTGTGGGCAATGAAGTACTGCTTGAAGTCGTTCACCATGGTGACGGTTTTTTCAAACGTCTCCTCGTCGCGGCAGTGGCTCATCAGAATACGTTCCGCACCGAACATCTCCGGCACCTCGGTCAACACCGTCGTGCCGCCGTTGGCGATCACATAGTCCGAGAAGCGCCCCAGCATCGGGTTGGCGGTGATACCGGACAGGCCATCAGACCCGCCGCACTCCAGACCAAACTTCAGCTCGCTCAGCTTGCCCGGCTCGCGCTTGTCGTGGCGCATCACCTCATACAGCTGATGAAGCTGTTCGACGCCCGCTTCCACTTCGTCGTCCTGATGCTGGCACACCATAAAGTGCACGCGCTCAGGGTCAAACTCACCGAGCGTCTCGCGGAAGGCGTCCACCTGATTGTTCTCGCAGCCCAGGCCAATCACCAGCACCGCGCCCGCGTTCGGGTGGCGCACCATGTTTTGCAGCATGGTTCGGGTGTTGATGTGGTCGTCACCCAGCTGGGAGCAGCCGTAGGTGTGGCTGAACAGATGCACGCCGTCAGTGCCTTCGGCATCGTTGGTCTCTTTCAGGAAGCGCGTCTGGATCTGACGCGCAATCCCGTTCACGCAGCCGACGGTCGGGAGGATCCACAGCTCGTTGCGGATCCCCACGTCGCCGTTTGCGCGGCGGTAGATCTGCACCTCACGATCCGCCGCCTGCTCTTGTGCCGCAGGTAAATCAGGTTGATAGCTGTACTCGTCCAGATCGCTCAGATTTGTGCGGGCGTTGTGGGAATGGATGTATTCACCCGGCGCGATATCCGCCAGCGCATGACCGATGGGCAGACCGTACTTCACCACGTTCTCCCCTTTGGCAATGGGGATCAGGGCAAACTTGTGTCCACGTCCAACGGACTGGCGTAACGTCACCGACTGGTTGTCGAAGGTGACTTCCGTCCCTTCGGTTAAATCTGCCAGCGCGACGGCCACGTTATCCAGCGAATGGATTTTGATGTATTGCATATCAACCTCAAACGGCCCTAGTTCAGTTCAATGGCGAAGTAGTCACGCGCATTGTTAAAGCAGATGTTTTTCACCATGTCGCCCAGCAGCTGGATATCCGCCGGCGCTTCGCCTGCGTGCACCCAGCGGCCAATCATCTGGCACAGAATGCGGCGGAAGTATTCATGACGGGTATAGGACAGGAAGCTGCGGCTGTCGGTCAGCATGCCGACAAAGCGGCTCAGCAGGCCAAGCTGCGCCAGCTGCGTCATCTGACGCTCCATGCCGTCTTTCTGATCGTTGAACCACCAGCCGGAGCCGAACTGCATCTTGCCCGGCATCCCTTCGCCCTGGAAGTTGCCGATCATCGTGCCCAGCACTTCGTTATCGCGCGGGTTCAGGCAGTAGAGAATGGTTTTCGGCAGCAGGTTTTGTTCGTTCTGTTTGCTCAGCAGTTTTGACAGCTCTTCCGCCAGCGGACGGTCGTTGATCGAGTCAAAGCCCACGTCCGCACCCAGCAGTTTAAACTGGCGCTGGTTGTTATTGCGCAGCGCACCGATGTGGTACTGCTGTACCCAGCCGCGACGCGCGTATTCGGCACCGAGGAACACCAGTACCGCCGTTTTGAACTGCGCCACTTCGTGCTCGCTAAGCGATTCACCGGAGAGGCGACGCGCCAGAATGCTGTCCAGCTCGGCCTCGTTTGATTCCGCAAACAGCACCACGTCCAGCGCGTGGTCAGAGACTTTACAGCCGTGCGCCGCGAAGTGATCCAGACGTTTGGTCAGCGCGGTTTGCAGATCGGCGAAACGACGGATGTCGGTATCGGACACTTCCGCCAGCTTCGCCATGTAGTCGTTGAACGTGGCCTGCTCAATGTTGAAGGCTTTGTCCGGGCGCCAGCTTGGCAGCACTTTGATATCAAAAGAGGTGTCTTTGGCGACAACGGCATGATGCTCCAGGGAGTCAATCGGATCGTCGGTGGTGCCGACCATCTTCACGTTCATCTGCTTCATGATGCCGCGCGCGGAGAAGTTATCCTGCGCCAGGAGCGCGTTGCACTGGTCCCAGATTTCATCGGCGGTCGTTGGGGAGAGCAGTTTGCCGGCGATGCCAAACGGGCGACGCAGCTCAAGGTGCGTCCAGTGATAGAGCGGGTTACCGATGGTGTGCGGGACGGTCGCCGCCCAGGCGTCAAACTTCTCGCGATCGGTCGCATCACCGGTGCACAGGCGCTCAGCCACGCCGTTGGTGCGCATCGCACGCCATTTGTAATGGTCACCCTTCAGCCAGATGTCATACAGGTTTTTGAAACGGTAATTTTCGGCAACCTGCTGCGGCGGCAAATGGCAGTGGTAGTCGAAAATCGGCTGATCTTTTGCATAGTCGTGGTACAGGCGGTCCACCATCCGACGTTTTTTTCGTGAGTGAGATCAATAAACGCAGACAAATACATTACCCAAACTGGAGCAAATCCTTCTACAAGCCGCGCCAGTACTGGCTTGAAGCGACAAGAATAATGCCCCCACAAAGAATCATACATTTGTTATGTCACTCACCTTTTAAAGCTGTATGACAAGTTATCTTTTCGCCGTCGCAAACTATAAGCCGACGGAATGCATTCCTGGTGTCAGTTACACCAGATTTAACGGTACGGAAACCGACTTATGCAGATGACTTTTGGCAAGGTTCGGGCCGTTCCGGGACATTTCCCGGTTACGCCCCTCCCGTTACTGAACGGCTCCCGGCAACGGTCGAGCGGTTACCGTGTCCCGGCACGGCAATACTATAACGATGAGGTTTTACATGCGTAAAATTAAAGGGTTACGTTGGTACATGATCGCACTGGTGACGTTAGGCACCGTGCTGGGCTACCTGACGCGTAACACCGTCGCAGCCGCAGCGCCGACGTTAATGGAAGAGCTGCATATCTCCACGCAGCAATACTCCTACATCATTGCTGCCTATTCCGCGGCGTACACCATCATGCAGCCTGTTGCAGGCTACGTGCTGGATATCCTCGGTACCAAAATCGGCTATGCCTTCTTCGCCATCGCCTGGGCGGTGTTCTGCGGAGCCACCGCGCTGGCGGGCAGCTGGGGCGGCCTGGCGCTGGCGCGCGGTGCGGTCGGTGCGGCAGAAGCCGCTATGATCCCGGCGGGACTGAAGGCCAGTTCCGAGTGGTTCCCGGCAAAAGAGCGCTCTATTGCTGTCGGCTACTTCAACGTGGGTTCGTCCATCGGGGCGATGATTGCGCCGCCGCTGGTGGTGTGGGCTATCGTGATGCACAGCTGGCAGATGGCTTTCATCATTTCCGGCGTGCTGAGCTTCGCCTGGGCAATCGCGTGGCTGGTTTTCTATAAGCACCGCGCGATCAGAAAAAACTCTCCGAAGAAGAACGCGAGTACATCATTGGTGGTCAGGAAGCGCAGCATCAGACCAACAACGGCAAAAAAATGACCGTCTGGCAGATCCTGGGCACCCGTCAGTTCTGGGGTATCGCCCTGCCGCGTTTCCTGGCGGAACCGGCCTGGGGGACCTTCAACGCGTGGATCCCACTGTTCATGTTTAAAGTCTACGGCTTTAATCTGAAAGAGATCGCGATGTTCGCCTGGATGCCGATGCTGTTCGCTGACCTGGGCTGTATCGTGGGCGGCTACCTGCCACCGCTGTTCCAGCGCTGGTTTGGCGTGAACCTGATCGTTTCCCGTAAGATGGTGGTCACCATGGGCGCACTGCTGATGATTGGCCCGGGCATGATCGGCCTGTTCACCAGCCCGTACGTGGCCATCGCCCTGCTGTGCATCGGTGGTTTTGCGCACCAGTCCCTGTCCGGCGCGCTGATTACGCTCTCGTCTGACGTCTTCGGTCGCAACGAAGTGGCCACCGCCAACGGCCTGACCGGGATGGCCGCCTGGACCGCGAGTACGATGTTCGCGCTGGTCGTCGGCGCGCTGGCGGATACCATCGGCTTCAGCCCGCTGTTTGCAGTACTGGCGGTCTTCGACCTGCTGGGCGCGGTGGTGATCTGGACGGTGCTGAAAAGCAAATCGGCAGAGGAGCTGGCAAAAGAGTCACTCGGGAAACCGGCCACGCAGAGTTAGCCTTGCTGTGCCGGGTGGCGCTACGCTTACCCGGCCTACAAACCCCGTAGGCCCGTGCAAGCGAAGCGTCGCCGGGCATTTAAAGGCCACTCAGTAGTGGCTTTTTTAATGGCAAAATCTGGAGAGTGGCACGCAAAAGTGGTATAACAAATCATCTGCCGTACCCTGCCTGGAGCGCATATGGAAATCACCGAACCACGTCGTTTATATCAACAACTTGCTGCGGAGCTGAAAGATCGCATCGAGCAAGGGGTCTATCTTGTCGGTGATAAACTGCCCGCCGAGCGCTTTATCGCGGATGAAAAAAGCGTCAGCCGCACCGTGGTGCGTGAAGCGATCATCATGCTGGAAGTCGAAGGCTACGTTGAGGTACGCAAAGGCTCCGGCATTCACGTCATTTCCAATCTGCCGAAACACTCTCCCGTCGCGGACGAGAGTCTGGAATTCGCCAGCTACGGTCCGTTTGAGCTGCTCCAGGCTCGCCAGCTGATTGAAAGCAACATTGCCGAATTTGCGGCGACGCAGGTGACCAAGCAGGACATCATGAAGCTGATGGAAATCCAGGAGAATGCCCGCAAGGAAAAATGTTTCCGCGATTCAGAGTGGGATCTGCAGTTCCACGTCCAGGTCGCCCTGGCAACCCAGAATACGGCGCTGGCGGCAATCGTTGAGAAAATGTGGACTCAGCGCGTTCACAACCCGTACTGGAAAAAACTGCACGACCATATCGATTCCCGTACCGTCGACAACTGGTGTGACGATCACGATCAAATCCTTAAGGAAGTTGCGATTAAGTGGTCCGCAGCTCCCGATATGACGCCCCAAACCGTCCTTTATCGACGTCCTGTGGCTCAATTTTCCAATTTTCAGCCCAAAATCGTCTCTTCGTGGCTGATTTTGGC
>NZ_JBMKHT010000039.1:0-38055 GCF_049238165.1 Enterobacter cloacae complex sp. IR5422
GATAAAATCAAGGCGTTGCATAGGTCGGGTCTCAGTCCAGGGCATAGCGAGTCTCCTCTTCTATGCCAGTTATAACTGTTACCCATGTATCCGGTCTAAAGTGTTACCCATGTTTCCGGTTCATACCCTTCGCTTACCGGGCCTACGGGTGACTTTGTAGGCCGGGTAAGGCGAAGCCGCCACCGGGCATTAACCTCATTCCTCCAGTGACCGCAAATGGTCATCCTTCCTCAGCGTCATCAGCGCGAAAATACTCACCACTGCCGTCGCCATCACGTAGTACGCCGGAATATCCAGATTGCCCGTCTGCTTAATCAGCCCGGTTATGATTAACCCTGCGCATCCCGAGAAAATCGCGTTCGATAACGAATAGGCCAGCCCCAGCCCCGTATAGCGCACGCGGGTCGGGAACATCTCAGAGAGCATCGCCGGGCCCGGCCCCGCCAGCATGCCCACCAGACCGCCCGCAATCAGTACCACAACAGCCTTCACCGCCAGCGTGCTGGACTCCGCCTGCAGAAGTTTCAGCAGCGGCAGGGCGAGGATCAGCAGCAGCGCAGTGGCGATAATCATCACCGTGCGACGCCCGATCCGGTCGCTCAGGATCCCCGACGGAATGATCGTCAGCGCAAACCCAACGTTCGAAATCACTGCGATCAACAGCGCCTGATTAAACCCGGTGTGCAGCGCCGACTGCAGATAGGTCGGCATAATCACCAGGTAGGTGTACCCCGCCGCAGACCAGACCATCACGCGGCCAATCCCCATCACGATGGCCCGGAGCGTGGCGGCAATGTCCGCCTGAGCGACGGCCGGTTTGTCCTGCTGCTGCACAAAGCTGGGTGTCTCCTCCATGCTGACGCGAAGCCACAGCGCAACAGCGCCCATGGGCAGCGCCAGGAAGAAAGGAATGCGCCAGCCCCAGTCGTGCAGGGCTTCAGGCGTGAGAAGGGCGGAGAGCAGCGCCACGATGCCGGCACCCGCTAACAGCCCCAGCGCCACGGTAAAGGACTGCCAGGCACCATAGAGCCCGCGCTTGCCTCGCGGGGCGAACTCCGTCATCAGCGAGACCGCACCGCCGTACTCGCCGCCCGCGAACAGTCCCTGCAGGATGCGAAGCAGTGTAATAATGAGCGGGGCGGCAATCCCGATGCTGGCGTAGACCGGCACAATGCCGATGGCGGCGGTAGCGAGCGTCATCAGCACCAGCACAATGATTAGCGTCGGCTTACGGCCAATCCGGTCGCCGATGCGGCCAAACACCACCGCCCCCAGCGGGCGGAAGAAGAAGGCGATGGCAAATGAGGCGTAGGTGAGGATCAGGCTGGTAAGCCCCGCTTCCCCTTCAAGCTGAAAGAAGTTCTTCGCAATGACGGTCGCCAGAAAACCGTAGACCGCAAACTCATACCACTCGATAAAGTTACCAATGGAGCCGGCAATTAATGCTCGCTTGTGCGCATCCGGTTGCATAACTTTCCTCACTGAAAGGGGGGGGAATAAATTATTCAACGAAAGCGAAGTCATGAAATAGTTTATTCTTATGTTCTGTGAGCTATTTCACGAATGATATCAGCGGGATCGTGAACGTGTGACTCCCCTCCCATGCAGCGTGTGCGCGGTCTGTCCATACTTATCGTCATTGCCACTGAAGGAGGGAGACAGTATGCACTGGCAGACTCATACCGTTTTCAATCAACCTGCACCACTCTCTAACAGCAACCTTTTCCTCTCGGACTGCGCGCTGCGTGACGCAGTCTCGCGTGAGGGTGCCGAGTGGGATATCGAACTGCTCGCCAGCATCGGGCAGCAGTTAGGCACCGCAGAGTCGCTGGAGCTGGGCAGGCTGGCGAACGTGAATCCGCCGGAGTTGCTTCGCTATGACGCCACCGGAGAGCGACTGGATGACGTTCGCTTTCACCCGGCATGGCACCTGCTGATGCAGGGGCTGTGTGCCAATCGGGTACATAACCTGGCATGGGAAGAGGAGGCGCGTAAGGGGGCGTTTGTCGCCCGGGCCGCACGCTTTGTGCTTCATGCTCAGGTTGAGGCAGGCACGCTTTGTCCCGTCACCATGACGTTTGCCGCGACACCGCTCCTGCAGCAGGCGCTCCCTAAACTATTTCACGACTGGCTGACGCCGCTGCTCAGCGATCGCTACGATCCTCATCTGGCGCCTGGCGCGCAAAAACGCGGCCTGCTGATCGGTATGGGGATGACGGAAAAACAGGGCGGCTCGGACGTGCTGAGCAACACCACCAAAGCGGAAAAATGCAGCGACGGCAGCTACCGGCTGGTGGGCCATAAATGGTTTTTCTCCGTCCCGCAAAGCGATGCGCATCTGGTGCTGGCACAGGCGAAGGGCGGGTTGTCCTGCTTTTTTGTGCCGCGCTTTTTACCTGACGGACAGCGCAACGCCGTCCGGCTGGAGCGCCTTAAGGACAAGCTCGGGAACCGCTCCAACGCCAGCAGCGAGGTAGAGTTTCTTGATGCCTCCGGCTGGCTGCTGGGGGAAGAGGGCGAAGGGGTACGGCAGATCCTCAAAATGGGCGGCCTGACGCGCTTTGACTGCGCGCTGGGCAGCCACGGACTGATGCGTCGTGCGCTGTCCGTGGCGCTGTATCACGCGCATCAGCGTCAGACCTTCGGCAAAAATCTTATCGATCAGCCGCTCATGCGTGAGGTGTTAAGCCGGATGGCGCTGGTGCTGGAAGGGCAAACGGCGCTGCTGTTCCGCCTGGCCCGGGCGTGGGATAAACGCGCGGATCCCCAGGAAGCGGCATGGGCGCGGCTGTTTACCCCGGCCGCGAAATTTAGCGTGTGCAAAGCGGGCATCCCGTTTGTGGCGGAAGCGATGGAGGTGCTGGGCGGCGTCGGGTACTGCGAGGAGAGCGAGCTTCCCCGCCTGTATCGCGAGATGCCGGTGAACAGCATCTGGGAAGGGTCCGGCAATATCATGTGCCTGGACGTGCTGCGCGTGCTGGCGAAGCAGCCGGGTATTCACGATCTGCTTGCCGATGAGTTTGCACAGGTAAAAGGGCAGGACAGACACTTCGACCGCAGCTGGCGACAGCTTCAGCAAAAACTGCGTAAACCGCAGGAGGCGCAGGGGCGGGAAATTGCGCAGCAGCTTTTCCTGCTGGGTGCCGGAAGCGAAATGCTGCGGCACGCATCGCCCCCGGTGGCGCAGGCGTGGTGCCGCATGATGCTGGATACCCGTGGCGGTACGCTGATGAGCGAGCAGGTGCAAAATGACCTGCTGCTGCGTGCGACGGGCAGAGTCGGTTAGTCTTTTAGCTGGAACAGACTCACCAGTTGAGCCAGATGTGACCCCTTCTCGCGCAGCGTTTGAGCGGTTTGTTCGCTGCGTGAGATACGATCCGCATTAATATGCGACGCTTCGCCAATGTGGGTCATGGCGAGATTCACCTGGCCAATCCCTGCGGACTGCTCGCGTGAGGCATGGTTAATCTCGGTGACCAGCTGGCTGATGTTATCGATATGAATGATGATGTCATCCATCGCCAGGCGCGTCTGTTCAGACAGCGCATGGCCTTCGCTCACTTTCCTGAGCGTATCGCCAATCAGCTGTTCAATCTCCTTCACCGCGTTGGCGCTGCGTCCGGCCAGGGCGCGAACTTCCTGCGCAACCACCGCAAACCCTTTCCCGTGCTCGCCCGCGCGGGCCGCTTCCACTGCCGCATTCAGCGCCAGGATATTGGTCTGGAAAGCGATGGACTCAATCACGCGCGTGATGTCTTCGATGCGTTTTGACGCCTCGCGAATGTCGTCCATGGTCGACACGGCGTGAGTGACCGTCTCACCGCCCTGATGGACCGCGAGGGAGGTTTCACCCACCAGCTGCTGCGTTTGCTCCATGTTGGCGGCATTTTGCTGTACGGTGGCGGCCAGCTGCTCCATGCTGGCGGAGGTCTCTTCCACGCTGCTGGCCTGCTTGTTGATCTGCTCAGAAATCTCGCCGGTATCGGACGCCAGCGCGTTAGTGCCCAAATGGATCTCGCCTGCGGCCTCGCGAACCTGCAGAACAATTTTTTGCAGGCCGCCGCCGATGCCGTTAATGGCGTCGATCAGCTGGCCGACTTCGTCCTGACGCGTCACGGGCAGGCTGAAACGGAGATCCCCTGCAGCATATTGCCGGGCAAGATGAATCACATTGCTCAGCGGTCGGGTCAGCACACGGCGAATAAGGACCACGAACAGACCAGCAAACAGGATAGATAAGACCACGCCGGCCAGCAGGAAGCGATCGCGCATGGCGTTAACGCTTGAGAGCAGCACCGATTTATCCACTTCGCCCACGATAGTCCAG
This sequence comes from Enterobacter cloacae complex sp. IR5422, assembly GCF_049238165.1. NCBI lineage: Bacteria > Pseudomonadati > Pseudomonadota > Gammaproteobacteria > Enterobacterales > Enterobacteriaceae > Enterobacter > Enterobacter cloacae complex sp. IR5422. The sequence goes on from NZ_JBMKHT010000039.1 coordinate 4,328, forward strand.
TTCCAGCCTGGCAGCGGGGTATACGCCATTTTAAGCGTGCGGCCGTCGTCGCTTACGCGTTCCAGGGTGCCGGGCTTGTCACCCAGAAGCTGCTGCTGCGTCGCGTCGTCCCACTTCGGCAACTGCCCCTCTTCACCGGCATGGAACAGGTATTGCCCGCGCGTTTTGCCGTTGCTGCGATCCAGCACAAAGAAGTGACCGCTCTCGCCCAGGCGGCGGGTGAGGATTTTCTCGCGCATGACGTTCCAGGAGTGCGTAATGTCCACGCCAACAAAGACGATCGCAATGACCTGTCCTTCGGCGTTTTTAACCGGCTGATACTGGGTGATATAGCGTTTGCCAAACAGCAGCGCCAGTCCGCGGTAGACTTCCCCTCTGTTGACGGCGGCAAAGGCCGGGCTGGCGGTATCCAGCACGGTGCCCATCGCCCGCTCGCCATTCTCTTTGCGCAGGGAGGTGGCTACGCGAACAAAGTCATTACCGCTGCGTACAAACAGCGTCGAAATGGCTCCCGTACGGTTCAGGAACTCGTCAGACAGGGTGTTGTTTTGATGCAGTCCGGTGTCACCGCCTTTCAGAAGCGGGACGCTGAGTCCGTTAATCGTCTGAGCCTGGGAAGTATCAATATTCAGTGGCTGCGGTAAAAAAGTGGTAAACAGCCGGGTATAACTCTCAACCTCTTCACTCAGGCTGGTGTTAAACATCTGCACCATGTCGACCATGCCGGTGGACTGATTGTGCAGGTCTTCTACCGCAAGGGCTTCAAGCTGCTGGCTGGCTTTTTGACTGAGCAGAAAAGTGAAAAGCAGAAACAGCGTGGCGACACTGACGCCCGTAAGCAGCGACAGCTTCGCCCCCAGGCCTGCACGGCGAAAAACGTTGATCATAAATTGCTCATCATTGAATAGGTATGGTTCTTCAACGGCAGAGCGGAGATTACGTTTACTGAATTAGTGTAACAAAATGTTATTTTGTTGTTATTGATTGGTTTTTAATAAGATAAAAAATTTGCAAAGGCGAAAAGCCACTAAAAATAAGTGGCTTTTATCAGGAGGGAGTTTACACGTAGAGAATGGCCTGTACCCGCCAGTGGTCGATATGGTTATCTTCCTGCATCTGGATGATGCGATACCAGGAAGCACCCTGCTCATCGGCCTTTAATGCCACGACGCGTTCAACGTCTTGCGGGCTCCCCGAGATATTATTCACGGAGATCTGGCCAATTTCATTCAGGCCAGTTACACAGTCAGCACTGGCGAATTCTGCTGACTGCGCGGTGGTGCTCACCAGGCCTGCGGAGAGCAACAGAGAGGTCAAAGCAAGAGTTCGTTTCATCGTCAGCTCCATTTCACATATTTCCGGTATCCGCCGGGCAATCCTTCGCGAATAAACCCCCATTCCTTGTCGCTGGCATGGAGTTTATTGTGGACAGGAAAATGTCTATGGACGCAAAGCAGTGTAAATGTCGTTCAAAGGTAAACCATTATTTTCGGTACAAAATGGCCTGTGAATACCACTGTCCCGTTATGATGGTTTCGTCGATCATAATAATGACGTAATAATCTGCTTTGGCGGCGACGGCTTGTGCCTTTATTGCCTCTTCTGCGTCATCCGGCGAACCGCGAACCAGCGCGGAGACGGTGCCCATTCGTTGTAATCCTTCCGTCTGATTACGACGAATCTCCTGCGGATGATCGGCAACCGGGGGAGCGGGTTGCGGTGTTCCCTGCAGTGCGCTACAGCCGCTAAGCAGAAACACCAGCAATAAAGCAGCAAACCTGTGCATAACCATATCTCGTTTCCTGATAGCCATAGTGTAGTTGTCTGTGAATTTAGTTTTGGGGGAATGTTCCCGAAGTGTTAGCTGGGACGTAATTTTCGAATGAAAATAGCCTGAAACCGTAATCCAGTTCTCAACATTATGAATCATCCATTCGTGCAGGGTCGACAATGATTGAAATTGAAATACGCCATCTCGGCGACCATGAAATTTTACACGCTATGCCAGCGGGTAAACGTGATAAACCGCTGCCTGTTGTGGTTTTTTATCATGGATTTACCTCATCGAAGCTGGTTTACAGTTACTTTGCGGTCGCGCTGGCGCAGGCAGGTTTTCGCGTGGTGATGCCGGATGCGCCTGACCACGGCGCACGATTTATGGGTAATGAGCAGGCGCGCCTTGGGCAGTTCTGGCACATACTGCACGGGAGTCTGACCGAGTTTGCCGGGTTGCGCGATGCGCTTTATGAGGCAGGGCTGGTGGCCGAGAATCGTCTGGCCGTGGCCGGGGCGTCGATGGGCGGTATGACAGCCCTGGGGATCACGACGCACCATCCAGAAGTGAAGTCGGTCGCCTGTCTGATGGGCTCGGGTTATTTTACCTCGCTGGCGAAGACCCTTTTTCCCCCTCAGGATTTAGCGGAAATCACCGCGAGGCTGGAAGAGTGGGAAGTAACCCGGGCATTGCCGCGCCTCGCAGATCGCCCGCTTTTGCTGTGGCACGGTGATGCGGATGATGTAGTGCCACCTGACGGTACCTTCCGCCTGCAGCAGGCGTTAAAGAAGGACGGGCTGGACGGTAATCTGACCTGTTTGTGGGAATCAGGCGTTCGCCACCGCATCACGCCAGCGGCGCTGGACGCCACGGTAGCGTTTTTCCGCCAGCACCTTTAAACGCGCAGCACTTTTACTCCCTGATCTTCCAGCTTCTGGAGGATCTCGGGGTTAGCCCCTTTGCCGGTGATCACCAGGTCGATCTGTTCTGCGCGGCTGAACAGCATGCCTGCGCGTTCACCGACTTTACTGCTGTCGACCAGCACCACGAGTTTGCCTACCACGTTGAGCATGTTTTGTTCCGCCATCGCGGTCAGCATATCGGTTTTATACAAACCTTCAGCGGTCAGGCCTTTGCCGCTGGTAAACATCCAGTGTCCGGCGTAGAGACTGTTTTCGCTGTCCTGTGGGCTAAGCGTAATCGACTGACTTTTATTGTACTGACCACCCATGATCACCACGCTCTCATGCTCCTGATCGATGAGATAGTTGGCGAGCGGTAAGTAGTTCGTGATGATTTGCACCGGCTTGCCGCACATCTCGCGGCCCAGCAAAAACGCCGTAGAGCCGCAGTTGATAACGACGCTCTCACCGGGATTCACCAGCTGCGACGCGGCTCTGGCGATCCGAACTTTTTCATCGTGATTCTGCGCCTGATGAATGTTCATCGGCGTCCAGCGGGGGCGCTGCTGGCTAATGGCTTCCGCACCGTTGCGAACTTTTTTCAGCTTGCCGCTTTCATCCAGCTTGTTAATGTCTCGCCGCGCGGTGGCAGGGGAAATCCCTAAACGTTCGATCACTTTCTCGACGGTGATAAACCCTGTTTGCGCCAGGAGTTCCAGTAAAATTTGATGCCGTTGCGCTTCCGTCATGAGCTATTCCGATAAGAATTGATTTAAAAAGATGATATTTGAAATAGCGTGAAATTACTAAAATAAATATGAAATCGCCAGACACAAGTCTGGCGATGTGGCCTCGGAATCAGAGGAAGGACTTAAACGGCAGGTCAGGCTCAATGGTGAAGCAATCATCGAAACCACGCGGGTAGTGGTACTCAAGATTGTCTTTGTCCAGCGGCCAGGTGAACTTGCCGCCTACCTGCCAGATAAATGGCTTGAAGCCGTACTTCAGGCGGTCTTTTTTCATCTCCCACAACACGCGAATTTCCTGCGGATCGGCCTGGAAGTTTGACCAGATATCGTGGTGGAACGGAATAACGACTTTGGTGTTCAGCGCTTCCGCCATGCGTAGCATGTCGGCGCTGGTCATTTTATCCGTAATACCGCGCGGGTTCTCGCCGTAGGAGCCCAGGGCCACGTCAATCTGATGCTCGTTACCGTGCTTAGCGTAGTAGTTGGAGTAGTGGGAGTCACCGCTGTGATACAGGGAGCCGCCCGGCGTTTTGAACAGGTAGTTCACCGCGCGCTCGTCCATGCCGTCTGGCAGTACACCTGCCGCTTTTTGATCGGCCGGCAGCGTAATCAGAGCGGTACGGTCAAAGGCATCCAGGGCATGGATTTCAATGTCTTTGATTTTCACCACATCGCCCGGTTTCATCACGATGCAGCGCTCTTTCGGCACACCCCAGCCAATCCAGAGATCTACGCAGGTCTGCGGCCCGATAAACGGCACATCGTCCGCGCAGTTTTGCATCACCGCTGCCGCCACGTTTACATCAATATGGTCGTTGTGATCGTGGGTAGAGAGCACGGCATCGATCTGGCGAATGGCAAAAGGATCAAGCACAAACGGTGTAGTACGCAGGTTCGGCTGGAGTTTTTCAACGCCGGCCATACGCTGCATCTGGTGGCCTTTTTTCATCAGCGGGTTACCGTGGCTCTGTTTGCCGGTGCCGCACCAGAAATCGACGCAGATATTGGCGCCACCTTCTGATTTCAGCCAGATCCCGGTGCAGCCCAGCCACCACATTGCAAACGTGCCAGGAGCAACCTGTTCCTGCTCGATTTCTTCGTTCAGCCAGCTACCCCACTCCGGAAAGGTGCTCAGAATCCATGATTCACGGGTGATGGTTTTCACTTTACTCATCGTTTTGACTCCTGGTTTTAATCAAAAGTAATCACATTGTGATTCGTTGTGATTAATGCTGGCACCATTTTACGCGCTTTGCAATAGCGAAAATGCGGAATTTTATCTGCTCAACGTCACAGGCTCTCTGCTTGTTACTTGTTAGATTATCGCGCAATAAACATTAATTTCATGAATTATAAGGACTAATTTATTTCATTTGTGCGGTAGTGAAAATCATTACTAACTGAAGGGAAATAAATTGCGTGATGCGTCACAAATAATCAAATTCAATCTTGTGGTGATTATTTGTGATTAATAGAGTGATGGCACCAACCGCACAGGGATTGCCCCTCGTGTTCTCATTTCTGGAGAGAGTTATGGAGATCCTCTACAACGTCTTTACCGTTTTCTTTAATCAGGTAATGACCAACGCCCCGCTGTTGCTGGGTATCGTGACGTGCCTGGGATATATCCTGCTGCGTAAAAGCGTCAGCGTGATTATTAAAGGCACCATCAAAACCATTATCGGTTTCATGCTGTTGCAGGCGGGGTCGGGCATACTGACCAGCACGTTTAAGCCAGTCGTTGCCAAAATGTCGGAAGTGTATGGCATTAATGGGGCTATCTCTGATACCTACGCCTCAATGATGGCGACCATCGATCGTATGGGCGATGCCTATAGCTGGGTAGGTTACGCCGTTCTGCTCGCGCTGGCGCTGAACATTATCTATGTTCTGCTGCGCCGCATTACCGGTATTCGCACCATCATGCTCACCGGGCACATTATGTTCCAGCAGGCGGGGCTGATTGCGGTTTCTCTCTATATCTTCGGTTACCCAATGTGGACCACGATTATCTGCACCGCGGTGCTGGTCTCGCTCTACTGGGGTATCACCTCCAACATGATGTACAAGCCAACCCAGATAGTGACCGACGGTTGCGGTTTTTCCATCGGTCACCAGCAACAGTTTGCTGCCTGGATTGCTTACAAAGTTGCGCCGTACCTGGGTAAAAAAGAAGAGAGTGTTGAAGACCTTAAGCTGCCTGGCTGGCTGAATATCTTCCATGACAACATCGTGTCGACCGCGATTGTGATGACCCTCTTCTTCGGCGCCATTCTGCTCTCCTTCGGTATTGATGTGGTGCAGGCGATGGCGGGGAAAACCCACTGGACGGTTTACATCCTGCAGACCGGTTTCTCTTTCGCCGTGGCTATTTTCATCATTACTCAGGGCGTGCGTATGTTCGTCGCCGAACTGTCTGAAGCTTTCAACGGTATCTCTCAGCGCCTGATTCCTGGCGCGGTACTGGCCATCGACTGTGCCGCTATCTATAGCTTCGCGCCAAACGCGGTGGTCTGGGGCTTTATGTGGGGCACCATCGGCCAGCTGATTGCGGTGGGTATCCTGGTCGGCTGCGGCTCCTCAATCCTGATTATTCCGGGCTTTATCCCGATGTTCTTCTCCAACGCCACCATCGGCGTATTCGCTAACCACTTCGGCGGCTGGCGCGCGGCGCTCAAGATCTGCCTGGTAATGGGCATGGTTGAAATCTTTGGCTGCGTGTGGGCGGTCAAGCTCACCGGTATGAGCGCCTGGATGGGCATGGCGGACTGGTCAATTCTGGCACCGCCGATGATGCAGGGTTTTGCCTCCATCGGACTGATCTTTATGGCCATCATCATCCTGATTGCTCTGGCTTATATGTTCTTCGCTGGCCGTTCGCTGCGAGCTGAAGAAGATGCGGAAAAACAAACAGCAGAAGTGTCTGCTCATTAAGGAGTTTCGATTATGACCGTACGTATCCTGGCTGTGTGTGGTAATGGGCAAGGCAGCTCCATGATCATGAAGATGAAAGTGGACCAGTTTTTAACCCAGTCCAACATCGACCACACGGTGAACAGCTGCGCAGTGGGTGAATACAAAAGTGAGCTGAACGGCGCGGACATCATCATCGCCTCTACTCATATCGCCGGCGAAATTAGTGTGTCGGGTAATAAATATGTGGTGGGCGTACGCAACATGCTGTCGCCTGCGGATTTCGGACCAAAACTGCTGGAAGTGATCAAAGAACACTTCCCACAAGACGTGAAGTAAGGACGCCATATGAAACTACGTGATTCGCTGGCAGAGAATAACTCCATCCTTTTACAGGCCGAAGCCAGTACCTGGCAGGAAGCGGTGAAGCTGAGTGTGGATCTGCTAGTTAAGGCTGACGTTGTCGAGCCTCGTTACTACCAGGCGATTCTGGATGGCGTAGCGCAGCATGGCCCTTACTTTGTGATTGCGCCAGGCCTGGCGATGCCGCATGGCCGCCCGGAAGAGGGCGTCAAGAAAACCGGCTTCGCGCTGGTGACGCTGAAAACGCCGCTGGTGTTTAACCACGAAGATAACGACCCGGTCGACATCCTTATCACTATGGCGGCTGTCGATGCCAATACCCACCAGGAGGTGGGCATCATGCAGATCGTCAATCTGTTTGATGACGAAGCCAATTTTGACCGTTTACGCGCCTGCCGCACCGCGCAGGACGTGCTGGATTTAATTGATAACGCCACTGCGGCGGCCGTTTAAGAGGAATTGAATATGTCATTACCCATGTTGCAAGTTGCGCTGGATAACCAAACGCTGTCTCACGCTTACGAAACCACCCGCCTGATTGCGGAAGAAGTGGACATCATTGAAGTGGGCACCATTCTGTGCGTGGGCGAAGGCGTTCGTGCGGTTCGTGACCTGAAAGCGCTCTATCCGCATAAAATCGTGCTGGCGGATGCCAAAATCGCCGACGCAGGCAAAATCCTCTCCCGCATGTGCTTCGAAGCCAACGCCGACTGGGTCACCGTGATCTGCTGTGCGGATATCAACACCGCCAAAGGCGCGCTGGACGTGGCAAAAGAGTTTAATGGCGACGTGCAGATTGAGCTGACCGGCTTCTGGACCTGGGAGCAGGCGCAAGAATGGCGTGACGCAGGCATTCAGCAGGTGGTGTATCACCGCAGCCGTGATGCGCAGGCCGCAGGTGTGGCGTGGGGCGAGGCGGATATCAGCGCCATCAAACGTCTGGCCGATATGGGCTTCAAAGTGACCGTCACTGGCGGTCTGGCGCTGGAAGATCTGCCGCTGTTCAAGGGCATTCCGATTCACGTCTTTATTGCCGGTCGCAGCATTCGTGATGCGGCGTCCCCGGTGGAAGCGGCGCGTCAGTTCAAACGCTCAATCGCTCAGCTTTGGGGCTAAGGAGCGGGTATGTTGTCAAAACAGGTCCCGCTCGGCATCTATGAAAAGGCACTCCCCGCGGGGGAGTGCTGGCTGGAGCGGTTACAGCTGGCGAAGCAGCTGGGCTTCGATTTTGTCGAAATGTCGGTGGATGAGACGGACGAGCGTCTTTCTCGCCTCGACTGGAGCCGCGACCAGCGCCTGGCACTGGTAAGCGCCATCGCGGAAACGGGCGTGCGCGTGCCGTCCATGTGCCTGAGCGCTCATCGTCGTTTTCCGCTCGGCAGCGAAGATGATGCCGTGCGCGCGCAGGGGCTGGAGATCATGCGTAAAGCCATCCGCTTTGCGCAGGACGTGGGTATCCGCGTGATCCAGCTGGCGGGTTATGACGTTTACTATCAGGAAGCCAACGATGAAACGCGCCGTCGTTTCCGTGATGGCCTGAAAGAGAGCGTTGAGATGGCAAGCCGTGCGCAGGTCACGCTGGCAATGGAGATCATGGATTACCCGCTGATGAACTCCATCAGTAAGGCGCTGGGCTACGCGCACTATCTGAACAACCCGTGGTTCCAGCTTTATCCCGATATCGGCAACCTGTCGGCATGGGATAACGACGTGCAGATGGAGCTGCAGGCAGGCATAGGGCATATCGTGGCGGTGCACGTCAAAGATACCCGTCCAGGCGTGTTTAAAAACGTACCGTTCGGCACCGGGGTGGTGGATTTCGAACGGTGCTTCGAGACGCTCAAGCAGACAGGTTATTGCGGGCCTTACCTGATTGAGATGTGGAGCGAAACGTCGGACAACCCTGCTGCGGAAGTAGCAAAGGCGCGGGACTGGGTGCGCGAGCGTATGGCGCGCGCGGGATTACTGGAGGCTGAACATGCTTAAGCTTAAACAGCAGGTCTTTGAAGCCAACATGGATCTGCCCCGCTATGGCCTGGTCACCTTCACCTGGGGTAACGTCAGCGCTATCGATCGCGAGCAGGGGCTGATCGTGATTAAGCCGAGCGGTGTGGCGTATGACACCATGAAAGCTGACGATATGGTGGTGGTCGATCTTGAAGGAAACGTTGTTGACGGTAAATGGCGTCCTTCTTCGGACACGGCGACCCATCTGGCGCTGTATCGGCGTTATCCGTCCCTTGGCGGTGTGGTGCATACTCACTCCACGCACGCGACCGCCTGGGCACAGGCGGGGCTGGCGATTCCGGCGCTGGGCACGACACATGCGGACTACTTCTTTGGCGACATCCCCTGCACGCGCGCATTAACGCAGGATGAAGTGGAAGGAGAGTACGAACTCAACACCGGAAAGGTGATTATCGACACGCTGGGAGAATGCGAGCCGCTGCATACGCCGGGGATTGTGGTGTATCAGCACGGCCCGTTCGCCTGGGGAAAAGATGCCCACGACGCCGTCCATAATGCGGTCGTCATGGAGGAAGTGGCACGTATGGCGTGGATTGCCCGCGGCATTAACCCACAGCTTCAGGGCATTGATGATTACCTGATGAACAAGCATTTCATGCGCAAGCATGGCCCGAATGCCTATTACGGGCAGAAGTGAATAAGTGCTCTGGAATACCGAAAACAGTTGTAACCGGTGGTATTCCGGAGCCATTCATAAAAAAAGCCCCCGGGCAGGGGGCAACGTCAACTATGGCTATGTTCTCGTTGTTGGCTTTCCTGGTGCTAGCGTTAAGGCGTTATCGGTAAATATCTGCACTGGCGTGCATATTGCCGTTGCTGCCGGGCTCACGGATTAACATCACGTGGTAATAAGTTGCGCCCTGGGCGTCGGTCTCTTCATTTAGTGCCTGATCTGCTTCGCTTTCGGTGGCGAAATTATGATTAATATAGATTACGCCTAAGCTGTGCACATCATCCATGTTTCTGGCCTGTCGGCTGTCTATCTTGATGGCTGCCATCGCGTTTGCACTGAGCAAAAGCGCCGCCATTATGGCTAATGCGATTTTTTTCATGATATGCGCTCCACGACTGCGTGCTGTGAGAGGGGGGATGCTCCTTCTTCTGTTTCGGTTATCTCTGATTAAAGTGTAATCACTCCTCCGGCGGGGATGCGTGACCATTTCTGATGCAGTTGTTCAAAAAAACACCGCTTACGGATGTGAGTAATTTTAAATCACCCACTTAGACCCGCTTCGCGCTTTGTGCGAATTATTTGTGCAATCAGCTTGAGTTTCCAGGAGCGCGCAAGTATTATGACGCGTCAATTTTTCAGCCGACCTTTAACACGTTCCTTGCCTCCCCGGGCCTCGGCTGACCCAGACAGGAGGCTGAATAATCCGTAAGGAGCAATTCGATGCGTCATTACGAAATCGTTTTTATGGTCCATCCTGACCAGAGCGAACAGGTTCCGGGTATGATCGAGCGCTACACTGGTGCAATCACTGCAGCAGCGGGCACGATCCACCGTCTGGAAGACTGGGGCCGCCGTCAGCTGGCTTATCCGATCAACAAACTGCACAAAGCACACTACGTTCTGATGAACGTTGAAGCGCCGCAGGAAGTGATCGATGAGCTGGAAACTAACTTCCGCTTCAACGATGCCGTTATCCGCAGCATGGTTATGCGTACCAAAAACGCAGTGACCGAAGCATCTCCGATGGTTAAAGCGAAAGACGAGCGCCGTGAGCGTCGCGATGATTTCGCAAACGAAACCGCAGATGATTCTGATGCTGGGGATTCTGAAGAGTAATTTCTGATGACCAACCGTCTGGCGTTGTCCGGCATCGTATGCAGGGCTCCCCTTCGAAAGGTCAGTCCATCAGGAATTCCGCATTGCCAGTTCGTGCTTGAGCATCGTTCTGTGCAAGAGGAAGCCGGGTTTCACCGGCAGGCGTGGTGCCAAATGCCCGTTATTATTAGCGGACACGAAAACCAGGCCATTACTCACAGTTTAACGGTCGGTAGTGCAGTAATCGTTCAGGGGTTCATCTCTTGCCACAAGGCAAAGAACGGTCTGAGCAAAATGGTTCTGCATGCCGAGCAGATTGATTTGATAGATTCTGGAGACTAGCCATATGGCACGTTATTTCCGTCGTCGCAAGTTCTGCCGTTTCACCGCGGAAGGCGTTCAAGAGATCGACTATAAAGATATCGCAACGCTGAAAAACTACATCACCGAAAGCGGTAAGATTGTCCCAAGCCGTATCACCGGTACTCGTGCAAAATATCAGCGTCAGCTGGCTCGCGCTATCAAACGCGCTCGCTACCTGTCCCTGCTGCCGTACACTGATCGTCATCAGTAATCGGGCACGGTCCATTAATACGACTTTAAGAGGATAAGGTAATGCAAGTTATTCTGCTTGATAAAGTAGCAAACCTGGGCAGCCTGGGTGATCAGGTAAACGTTAAAGCGGGTTACGCTCGTAACTTCCTGGTTCCACAGGGTAAAGCTGTTCCAGCTACCAAGAAAAACGTAGAGTTTTTCGAAGCACGTCGCGCTGAACTGGAAGCCAAACTGGCTGACGTTCTGGCGGCTGCTAACGCTCGCGCTGAAGCAATCAACGCACTGGGCACCGTTACCATCGCGTCCAAAGCTGGCGACGAAGGTAAACTGTTCGGTTCCATCGGTACCCGCGATATCGCTGATGCAGTTTCTGCAGCAGGCGTTAAAGTGGCTAAGAGCGAAGTTCGTCTGCCGAACGGCGTTCTGCGTACCACTGGTGAGCACGAAGTTGACTTCCAGGTTCACAGCGAAGTGTTCGCTAAACTGGTTGTTAACGTTGTAGCTGAGTAATTTTTTACTCTGCTCACGTTGAAACGCCGGCCTTGTGCCGGCGTTTTGCTTTTTACAGAACCCCGCCCTTAACGTACCCTGATAAAGCTGCCGTCTGTCTGGCGGGTAAACAGCACCTGTTGTCCATTTCCGGTATCAATCGTTAATCCTGTCACCACCCCGCTGGCATTCTGGCGAATTTGCACCATCTGGCCATTCTGCAGGTTACTGAGCGGTTTACCCGCGCCTTCCACCTTCGCCATGGCATACACGTCTGTCGGCGGCAGGTTGTGGTCACGGAACAGCTGCGCCAGCGTTTTACCCGGCTCTACGCGATAGGAACGCCACTGTTGCTCAATGCCGGTGGGCTGTTGGGTCTGAGCCTGAGACGGGGCGGCGGCCTGTTCCTGTGGCTGTTCGTCCTGAATCGGCTCTGGCTCAACCGGCGCGACCTGACCCGGATCGTTAGACGGGGTAACGAGCTGCGTCTGCATCGGTTGTGCGTCGGGCTGGGGTCGCGTTTGCGACTGAAGGTCCAGCTGAGCATTGCGGGTGACGGGGGCAGTATCAACATCATCGCCACCGGAAGGAAGCAGGAAGCCCACAATCACCATCAGCGCACCAATGATGATCCCTCTGCGATGCAGAGGAGGCAGCGGATCCATGATGCGAAAATTGTCCGGCGCCTGCCAGATTTTCGCCAGGGTAGGTTTCAGTTCAAATCGCCCGGGCATGGCACTCCTCCTGCTCCGCGTATTTTTTATCCTGTGCCCCGAAGTATAGTTTGCTAACTGCCTGAACGGCGTAGTAAACCCGACATCCGTGACATCAGTTCGGGATTAATCCTGGTTCTCTCTATTGTTTCTGTTTCGTCGCGGTTTGTCACCTTAACTTCAGACAAAGTTTTACCCATAAGGGCATGGCTGATATGCTGCCCGCTACTTTAAATGTGATGGAAGGAAAACCCATGACCACCCCGACTTTTGACACTATCGAAGCGCAGGCAAGTTACGGTATCGGCTTGCAGGTAGGACAGCAGCTGAGCGAATCCGGCCTGGAAGGTCTGTTACCTGAAGCGCTGGTGGCGGGTATCGCTGACGCGCTGGAAGGTAAACAGCCTGCCGTTCCGGTTGACGTTGTGCACCGTGCGCTGCGTGAAATCCACGAGCGTGCTGACGCCGTGCGTCGCGCGCGCTTTGAAGAGATGGCCGCCGAAGGTGTGAAATATCTGGAAGAGAACCGTGAGCGTGAAGGCGTGAACAGCACCGAGTCTGGTCTGCAGTTCCGTGTGATCAATCAGGGCGATGGCGCAATCCCGGCGCGTACCGACCACGTTCGCGTACACTACACCGGTAAGCTGATCGACGGTACCGTCTTCGACAGCTCCGTCGCGCGCGGCGAACCGGCTGAGTTCCCGGTGAATGGCGTTATCGCGGGCTGGATCGAAGCGCTGACCCTGATGCCAGTCGGTTCCAAATGGGAACTGACTATCCCGCATAACCTGGCTTACGGCGAGCGCGGCGCTGGCGCGTCCATCCCGCCATTCAGCACTCTGGTCTTTGAAGTCGAGCTGCTGGAAATTCTGTAATCGACTTTTCTTATTTCCTCTCCCCGGTTGGGGAGGGGAAAATAGCGTGAAAACCTATAGTTAAGTCGGAATCAATATTTTATCTTGCAAACGAAACTGTTGCGTGTATTTTTGTGAGCTGTTTCGCGCTGCATGAGTGATATGACACTCACTTTCAACATATTATTAACATAATATCTAAATCATAGTATTCATCCCGCCGATTCTTACCTAATATCGATTAGCCCTAACAAGGGAACGTCATTTTTTTGACGTATTTAAAGGCCAGAAGAGCCTTAACAACACAGACAGGCATAAACAGGAAAATATCACATGGTAGATCAGGTCAAAGTCGTCGCCGACGAAGAGGCGTCGTCTGAACAGTCGCTACGGCGCAATCTCACAAACCGTCATATTCAGCTCATTGCTATTGGGGGTGCCATCGGTACCGGGCTGTTTATGGGGTCAGGCAAAACCATCAGTCTCGCCGGACCGTCAATCATATTCGTTTATATGATTATCGGTTTTATGCTGTTCTTCGTGATGCGTGCAATGGGTGAGCTGCTGCTCTCGAACCTCGAATACAAATCCTTCAGCGACTTCGCTTCAGACCTGCTCGGGCCATGGGCGGGCTATTTCACCGGCTGGACCTACTGGTTCTGCTGGGTCGTGACCGGTATGGCGGACGTCGTGGCGATAACCGCCTATGCGCAGTTCTGGTTCCCCGGGCTGTCGGACTGGGTGGCCTCGCTGGCGGTTATTGTTCTGCTGCTGAGCCTGAACCTCGCCACCGTTAAAATGTTCGGTGAGATGGAGTTCTGGTTCGCGATGATCAAAATCGTGGCCATTGTCGGGCTCATCGTGGTGGGCCTGGTGATGGTGCTCACCCACTTCCAGTCACCAACCGGCGTTCAGGCGTCGTTTACCCATCTGTGGAATGATGGAGGCTGGTTCCCGAAAGGCATTAGCGGCTTCTTTGCTGGCTTCCAGATTGCGGTGTTCGCGTTTGTAGGGATTGAGCTTGTCGGAACGACCGCTGCGGAAACCAAAGATCCGGAGAAGTCTCTCCCGCGCGCCATCAACTCCATTCCGGTGCGTATCATCATGTTCTACGTCTTCGCGCTGATCATCATTATGTCCGTGACGCCGTGGAGCTCGGTGGTGCCAAGCAAGAGCCCGTTCGTTGAGCTGTTCGTGCTGGTGGGGCTGCCTGCGGCAGCGAGCCTGATTAACTTTGTGGTGCTGACCTCAGCGGCGTCTTCCGCGAACAGCGGCGTGTTCTCAACCAGCCGTATGCTGTTTGGTCTGGCGCAGGAAGGCGTGGCACCGAGCGCGTTCGCCAAGCTGTCTAAGCGTGCGGTACCTGCGAAAGGGCTGACCTTCTCCTGCATGTGCCTGCTGGGCGGCGTGGTGATGCTCTACGTAAACCCAAGCGTGATTGGCGCGTTCACCATGATTACCACGGTCTCAGCGATCCTGTTTATGTTCGTCTGGACCATCATCCTCTGTTCCTATCTGGTGTACCGCAAACAACGCCCACACCTGCATGAAAAATCGATCTACAAGATGCCGCTGGGCAAGCTGATGTGCTGGGTATGCATGGCGTTCTTCGTCTTCGTGCTGGTTCTGCTGACGCTGGAAGATGATACCCGTCAGGCGCTGATCGTCACGCCGCTGTGGTTTATCGCGCTGGGGCTGGGCTGGATGTTTATCGGTAAGAAACGGATGGCTGGCATGCGTTAAGCATGTTGCCGGGTGGCGCTGACGCTTACCCGGCCTACGTTCGAGGACCTTGCAGGCCCGGTAAGCGCTAGCGCCACCGGGCTTTTTTATTCCCCCGCTAATGCCCGCGGGAACAGAACGTTGTTCTCAAGGCTGATGTGTTCCATCAGGTCGTCAATCATCTCGTTAATGCCGTTGTACATCGCTTTCCACGTTGTGCACGCTTCTGGCGGCGGCGTGACGTTGTGGGTGGTGTGTTTGATCACTTCCAGCAGTTCGCCCGCGTCATCATGCTCGCTTTCCATCACGCTGATGGGCCCCATCGCCTGGCTTCCCATTCCCTGTTTAATCATCGGGAAGAGGATCTGCTCTTCTTTCATCATGTGGCTGGAAAGCTCTTCGTGCAGCAGGGTCAGGTATTTCGCCAGACCGCGCGGTACGGAAGGTTTGTCGGCATGAACGCGCTCGACTTTGGTCGCCTGCAGGATCAGCTCAGGCAGCTGTTCACGGTGACGGTCATGGTAACGCACGATGATATGGTCGATGATTTCCGCGAGCGGAGTGGTTCGCCAGTCTTTGTCGACGGGCTGCTCGGCCAGCTTCGCCAGCTCGGCTTCAATCACCTCAACGTTCAGCTCTTTGCGTAAGGCCGCCCGTGCCAGGGTTTGCTTACCGCCGCAGCAGTAGTCCATATCGTATTTGCGAAAAAGCGCAGAAGCGCGAGGAATGGAGAGCGCCAGCTCGCCCAGGGGTTGGTCGCGAAAGGCCATAGCAGTTACCTCATCATCAATAATATAAAGTGCATATTAAATGCATCTTTTAAGCGACGCTATAACCCTTTAGAGGAACGGGTAAAAGTGAGATGCAGATCACAAAAAAATATCCGATTTAACTCTCTGAATGGGTTCAGGAAAGTGGTTTCGAAACTTTTTAAAGGTGGAGAAACAGTAAACAACCCGCTGCACCTGCCGATATATCCACGTCAGACAAACCTGCATATAACAAAGGCAACGCATGTTTAAACGTATAAAAGTCATTACCCTTCTGATTTCGGTGCTGCTTGTGCTCGGCATCATGCAAGTGATTTCCGCCGGTATCTTTATCAACGCCCTGAATAACGATAAAGACAACTTTACCGTGTCGCAGCTCTCCAGCAAGAACGTGGCGGAGTTTACCGATGCGTGGATCAGTCTGAACCAGGCGCGCGTCACCCTGAACCGCGGGATGCTGCGCCTGCAAAGCAGCATGGCCTCGCAAATTAACGGCGGTCAGCTGAATGAGCTGGTGACCACGGCGAAAAATCTGCTGACTGAAGCCCAGGTTCATTACGATAAATACTATGCCTTGCCGAATACGCCAGGCCTGGATGAGAACCTGACCAACCAACTCGAAGAGCAGTACCGCATTTACTCTGCAACGCTGACGCAAATGAATGTTCTGCTGAGCCAGGGCAATCTGGAAGATATGTTCAAGCAGAATGCCGAACAAAAACAGAATGCGATGCAGACGGTTTATCGTGAATGGCGTGAAGCGCAGGCCGCGCTCACGGATAAAGGCATTCAGGATAACGAAAGTGATTACAAACGCATCCTGTGGATCCTCTCTGCGGTCATGCTGCTGGTGATCGTGGTGATTATCTCCAGCTGGATTGCGATGCGCCGCGTGCTGCTGCTGCCGCTGGAAGAGGTGATCAACCATATTCGCGCCATTGCGGCAGGCGATCTCACCCAGCCGATTCAGGCAGACGGAAAAAATGAAATGGCCATCCTGGCGCGCAACGTGCAGGAGATGCAAACTTCGCTGGCGAATACCGTGGGCGTAGTGCGTGAAGGCGCAGATACCATTTACACCGGTGCAGGCGAAATCTCCGCTGGCAGTAACGACCTCTCTTCCCGTACCGAGCAGCAGGCCGCGTCTCTGGAAGAGACGGCAGCCAGCATGGAACAGCTGACGGCGACCGTGAAGCAGAACGCCGATAACGCGCGTCAGGCTTCCCGTCTGGCGCTGGATGCCTCCTCAACGGCGAAGAAGGGCGGTCACGTGGTGGAAGGCGTCGTTCGGACAATGGATGAAATCGCCACCAGCTCCAGCAAAATTGCGCAAATTACCAACGTGATCGACGGGATTGCCTTCCAGACGAATATTCTGGCGCTGAACGCGGCGGTGGAAGCGGCCCGTGCAGGCGAGCAGGGCCGTGGTTTTGCGGTGGTGGCAGGGGAAGTGCGTACCCTTGCCCAGCGCAGCGCTCAGGCGGCGAAAGAGATCAAAGCGCTGATCGATGACTCCGGCGAACGCGTGAACGCGGGCTCGCAGCTGGTTAACGAAGCCGGGGCCACGATGGCTGAGATCGTCAATGCGGTCACCCGCGTCACCGACATTATGGGCGAAATTGCCTCGGCCTCTGACGAGCAGAGCCGCGGTATCGACCAGGTGGGCCAGGCGGTAGCCGAGATGGACCGCGTGACCCAGCAGAACGCCTCGCTGGTGGAGGAGTCTGCGGCCGCAGCGGCGGCGCTGGAAGATCAGGCTGCGCGTCTGAACGAAGCGGTGGCGGTGTTCAAAATCACCCGCAACCAGGCGGTCAAAGCGGCGCCGGTGAAAACCTATGTGCCAAAAGCGCAGCCTGTCGCGGCGGCGTCTGAAGCAAACTGGGAAACGTTTTAACATCATGCCGGGTGGCGCTGGCGCTTACCCGGCCTACGAAACGGCTCCTTGTAGGCCGGGTAAGGCGGAGCCGCCACCCGGCAAAAATTACATCTCTGACGCCGGAACAACCCTCGGTTTTTCCGGCTTCGCTCTCACCGCCATCACTACCCCCACAACCAACAGCACGATCCCGCAGGCCGTGAACAACGGCGGCACGCTCTGGCGCATCAGGAAGGTATAAAGCAGTCCGGCCAGGGTTTCGAAGACAATCAGCGGCCCTAAGATCACCGTCGGCAGCTTCTGGCTGGCAATGTTCCAGCACAGCGCGCCTACCCATGAACACAGCACCGCGATCGCCACCATCAGGCCGATGAACACCCACGGTCTTGGCCCGAAGGGCTGGGCGAAGTCCGGCTGCTGATGGCCCAGCCAGAGGCATGCGCCGAGATACCCCACGACGGATACGGGCAGCGTGACCAGCGCCTGCGCCGTCGCCCACATCATCGGGTGCTTGTCCGGGTTCTCACGCAGCCAGCGCGCGTTGCGCAGGGCATACCATGCCCAGCACGCCACGGAAATGAACGCCAGCAGAATGCCAGAACCGTACCGCCACAGGTCAACATCGCCCTGCCCATGGCGCAGCTCGGCAATATTAACGCATATCAGCCCCAGGGCGGTGCAGACCAGCGCCGGGGCCATTTTTGACCACGCCAGTTTGCCATCGCGCTGGCTGTAGAGCAGGTTAGCAAAGACGGGGATGACGACCGGCAGCGTGCCGATAATCATGGTCGATACCGGCGCACCGGTACGCTGAATGGCACTCGCGAGGCAAACGTAATAGATAAGATTGCCCATCATGGTCAGCGCCAGCGCGGTCCCCCAGTCCTGACGGCTGAGCTGGCGCAAGCGCGCGCGTCCCAGCCACGCCAGGGGCAGGGCAATCAGCCCCAGCGCCAGATAACGTCCGGTCGACTGCAATATTGCCGGATACTCGGGCACGATCAGCGGGCCGACAAAAATCAGTCCCCACATCATCCCGGCCAGCAGGGCATACAACACTCCACTAATCATTTTTCCATCCACAGGTATTTACGCTGTCGTCAGTGTAGGAGGGGCGAATGCGCGCGTATTGTATGAGATTGCGCATTAGCGCCGTGTAACCTGCTTCTGGTAGCGCACGGGCGTAATGCCGTAGCGGTGGGTAAACGCGCGGGTCAGATGTGACTGATCGGTCAGCCCGGTTGCGGCGGCAACCTCTGCGGCGGGCATGCCGTGGGTGAGAAACGCTTTGGCGCGCCAGAGTCGAATGGCCATCAGCATCTGATGCGGCGTCACGTGAAAATAGGCTTTGAACTGGCGCTGGAAATGATACGGGCTGAGCGAGACGACGCTGGCCAGCTCGTCCAGCGTCAGAGCGCGCATATAGTTGTCGTGCAGGTACTCGCGTACCCGTTCGAAGCGGTGCGCGCCTTCCTGAACCCGTGGCGCGTGGTGGGCAAACGGCTGGAAGGTCTCAATCAGATCCAGCAGTAAACCTTTTTGCGCAAGCGGATCGTCCGTGTGCCACAAGCCGTAAATAAGCCTGCCGATTTGCTGTGAGCGCAACGGATCATGACGGGTCACGTCGCTGAACCACCAGTGTCGGAGGCCGGTCACCTCTTCCAGCAGATCGGGTTCGATATAGACCATCCGGTAGCGCCAGCCGCCCTCGGTGGCGGATTCGCCGGTGTGGATCTCGTCCGGGTTCATGGTAACGACGGATTTCTCCGCCGCGAGATGCTGGCTGCCGCGATAGCGAAAGCGTTCGGCACCGGTTTCAATCGTGCCGATGCCGAAGGCTTCATGGGTGTGAGGCTCAAAGGCGTAGTCAGAAATATGCGCGTGATACAGCTCCAGGCCCGGCAGCTGCGCCAGATGGCGAAAGCGCGCGCTGTCTCTTTCATCATTAAACTGTTCCGGTACGCCTTGCACGGTGAGCCTCCTTGTGGGTCATCTTTTCATTATCAAAGATGACCCGAGGGGATGCCACAAAAAATAACCATCCCGTAACAATTACAGAATGGCTTTAATGCTCTCCGCCAGCGTAGTGGTTGGGCGCCCGATCAGTTTGCTCAGCGTATGGCTGTCGTCAAAGAGCCCGCCTTTGGAGGCCCCGATATCGGAGTCCGCCAGCATATCCGCCAGCCCGGCAGGCAGGCCGACGCTTTTCAGCGCGGCAGCAAACTCCGCTTCGCTGAGATTCTGGTAGGTGACCGGCTTTCCGCTCTGTTTGCTGAGTTCAGCCGCCAGTTCGCTCAGCGTCCAGCCGTGGTCGCCCGCCAGTTCATACACCTTGCCCGCATGGCCCTCTTCAGCAATCACTTTCGCTGCCGCCGCGGCATAGTCTGCGCGGGTGGCAGAGGCAATTTTGCCTTCGCCTGCCGCACCAATAAACACGCCGTGTTCCAGCGCAGGCGGCGCGCTCGCCAGATAGTTTTCGGTATACCAGCCGTTGCGCAGCAGGGCATAAGGAATGCCTGACGCCGCCAGCGCTTTTTCAGTGGCAACGTGTTCAACGTGCAGACCGAGCGGCGAGGTATCCGCATGCAGCAGGCTGGTGTAGGCGATAAATTTCACCCCTGCCGCTTTGGCGGCGTTAATCACGTTCTGGTGCTGGATCGCGCGCTGGCCGACTTCGCTGGACGAGATCAGCAGCAGCTTATCCACGCCGTTCAGCGCGGCGGTGAATGCGGCTTCATCCGTGTAGTCCGCCTGACGCACCACAATTCCCTGCTGGCTTAAGGCTTCAGCTTTTGCCGGGTTACGTACGATAGCCACAATCTGGTTAGCCGGTACGGTGTTCAACAGCTGTTCGATAACGAGATGGCCAAGCTGGCCGGTGGCGCCGGTAATCGCGATCATGATGAATCTCCTTCGTGTTTGTCTGGTGTTGTGGCACACTAGCACCATAGCTAACTTTTAGTAAGTACGTACAAAAAGGTAAGTATGAAAACAACGATACCGACGCTCAGCGAACAATTGCGCGATGGCAATCTCTTCGCGGAACAGTGCCCTTCACGAGAGGTGCTCAAACACGTTACCAGCCGCTGGGGGGTACTGATTCTGCTGGCGCTGCGCCAGGGAACGCATCGCTTTAGCGATCTGCGCCGTAAAATGGGCGGGGTGAGCGAAAAGATGCTGTCCCAGTCGCTTCAGGCGCTGGAGCAGGACGGGTTTGTCGATCGCGTATCGTACCCGGTTGTGCCGCCGCACGTAGAGTATAGCCTGACCCCGATGGGGATCGAGGTCAGCGAGAAAGTCGCCGCGCTGGCGGACTGGATTGAGGTGAATACGCCGAAGGTGATGGCGAATCGGGACGATCGCGCGGCGTAAAAGCCGGGTGGCGGCTTCGCTTTACCCGGCCTACCCATAATCTTCCATCCCGTAGGCCGGGTAAGCGAAGCGCCACCCGGCACAATCGCCGCTACTTACTTAAATCCAGGTGATAAATCGCGAACCCAATATCATCCGTCGCCACCTGTTTCATCGGATACTGCGCCTTCTCCTTAATAAACGCGGCTGCCTTCTCGGACGGTGACGTTTCAAAGCGGATATCCAGCGGCGTATCGCTGTGGATCGGCGCCAGACGCCAGTTGTTATCCACCGCCGGATGAATTTCGCCGGCCTTTTTCGACTCGGCGCTGATCCACGCCGCCAGCACAGAGCGGTTCTCGTCCGGCGAGGCAAAGGCGATGTGGCCATCTCCCGTACCGGCAAACTTACCGCCGTAGGCACGGTAGTTATTGGTCACCACCAGGAAAGTGGCATTCGGATCGATCGCCTTGCCGTTGAAGGTCAGGTTTTTAATGCGCTCCGCCTGCGGGTTGATCGCCTGACACTCGCCGTCATATTTCGCCGGCTGGGTGACGTCAATCTGGTAGTTCACGCCGTCGATCACGTCGAAGTTGTAGGTGCGGAAGCCGTCCCAGTTAATCAACGACTGCGGCTTGCTGCTGTGTGGGTCAATCTGGTTAAACTGCCCGGCAGAGCACTCCAGCCACTCTTTTACCTCTTTCCCTGTGGCTTTAACCACCACCAGCGTATTCGGGTAGAGATAGAGATCGGCGGCATTACGGAAGGTGAGCTGGCCCTTTTCGACCTCCACATAGCTTGCCGGGTCATTCTTACGCCCGCCCACTTTGAATGGCGCTGCGGCGGAGAGTACCGGCAGTTTCGCCAGATCCGGATCGCCCTGCACAAAGTGTTCGGCATAGGCTTTCTGCGCCATGTTAACCACCTGGACGGTCGGATCGTCCTGCACCAGCGCCAGGAAGCTGTACATGCTGTCGGCGGATTTGCCGATCGGCTTGCTGACGAATTCGCGCGTGGCGTCGTGATCGTGCTTCAGCACGTCGACCAGTTTTTTATCTTCCGCCGCCAGCGATTTTTTCGCCGCAGCGTCGTAAATTGGGCGCGCTTCGGCTTTTGACTGCGTGACCTTCCAGCGGCCGCCGTCGTTATTCAGCACCAGATCCACCACGCCAAGATGGTCGCCCCACATGCCCGGCATCACCGACGGCACGCCGTTAAGCGTCCCTTTCTCTATATCGGCCCCTTTGATGCTGGCAAAGTCTTTGCCCGGGAAGACCGCGTGGGCGTGGCCGAACAGGATCGCATCGACGCCCGGGACCTCACTCAGGTAGTAAACGGAGTTTTCTGCCATGGCCTGGTACGGATCGGCGGAGAGGCCCGAGTGGGCGACAACGACCACCAGATCGGCGCCTTTTTCGCGCATTTCCGGCACGTATTTACGCGCGGTTTCGGTGATGTCGTTAACGGTCACCTTACCGTCGAGGTTGGCCTTATCCCACGTCATGATCTGCGGCGGGACAAAACCGATATAGCCGATTTTCAGCGTCTGTTTTTTCCCGTCCTGATCGACAACCTCAGTCTCTTTAATCAGGTAAGGCGTAAAAAGCGGCTTTTGGGTCTTAACGTCGATGATATTGGCGTTAACGTACGGGAATTTTGCGCCTGCCAGGGCATCATGCAGGTATGTCAGACCGTAGTTGAATTCATGGTTGCCGAGGTTACCGACGGTATAGTCCAGGGTGTTCATCGCTTTATAAACAGGATGGATCTCGCCTTTTTTCAGCCCCCTGGTCGCCATGTAGTCCCCGAGCGGACTGCCCTGAATCAGATCGCCGTTATCGACCAGCACGCTATTTTTCACTTCGCCGCGTGCGGCATTGATCAAACTCGCCGTGCGTACCAGTCCGAATTTTTCCGTCGGGGTATCTTTGTAGTAATCGAAATCCATCATGTTGCTGTGCAGATCGGTCGTTTCCAGAATACGTAAATCGACCGTCGCTGCCTGCACGCTCGCCGCAATCAGCGTCGCCAGGAGCGTTGCGCTAAACTTAATCATCAGAAGAGTCCTTTTTTCGATCCAGGCCACAAAAGAGTATGTATCTATAACGTGTTGCTTACATAAATGTGAATCCTGACAGAAAAAAGCAACCTGAAACCGGAATTGCTTCACAGATAGCGGAATTGTTCACATTACGATATAACTAAAACAAAGAGTTAACCTCACTGCGTTAACAAAGAGGTGGAAAATGCTAGATAAAATTTGTCAGCTCGCACGGGATGCGGGGGATGCCATCATGCAGGTGTATGACGGTAGTAAACCCATGGAGGTTGTCAGCAAAGCGGACGACTCTCCGGTCACGGCGGCAGATATCGCGGCGCATAAGGTGATCCTGAAAGGGTTACAGGCCTTAACGCCGGACATCCCCGTCCTGTCAGAAGAAGCGCCGCAAAGCTGGGAAGAGCGCCAGCACTGGCAGCGCTACTGGCTGGTGGACCCCCTGGACGGGACAAAAGAGTTCATCAAGCGCAACGGTGAATTCACCGTCAATATCGCCCTGATTGAGAAGGGTAAAGCGGTGCTGGGCGTGGTCTACGCGCCAGTGATGAAGGTGATGTACAGCGCTGCGGAAGGAAAGGCGTGGAAGGAAGAGTGCGGCGTGCGCAAGCAGATCCAGGTGCGCGACGCGCGTCCGCCGCTGGTGGTGATTAGCCGCTCGCACAGCGACAGCGAGCTGCAGGAGTATCTGCAGCAGCTGGGTGAACACCAGACCACCTCGATTGGCTCATCGCTGAAATTCTGCCTGGTGGCGGAAGGACAAGCTCAGCTCTATCCGCGCTTTGGGCCGACGAACGTCTGGGACACCGCCGCCGGGCATGCCGTTGCCGCGGCCGCCGGGGCGCACGTTCATGACTGGCAGGGCAAGCCGCTGGACTACACCCCGCGCGAATCCTTCCTCAACCCCGGCTTCCGCGTCTCTCTTTATTGAGCCAGCAGCTTATGCAGCAGGTCGACAACCTGCTGCACCTCTTCCTGGGTCAGCGCCCCGTCTTTCACCCACTGTACGCGGCCGTTCTTATCCAGCACGACAATCGCAGAGCTCTCTTCCTCCAGCTGCCAGGCCTTACGGGTGACGCCGTTGCTGTCGACGATAAACTGCGACCACGGATAGAGCTTTTTATTGCTCTCAAGGCTTGAACGCACAAACATCCCGGAGCCCGGAATGGCGTCATCGGTATTTACGATCGTGGTGGTCTGGTAACGATCGTGTGGGAATTTTGCCGCCTTGATCGCCTCCACCAGGTTGGCATTTTTCTCTTTTGCAGATGTACGACCGGCAATATGTTGTACAACTCTCACTTTGCCCGCGAGCTGCGCGCTATTCCAGGCTTTATAGCTAAACTTATCATTGTCGAGAATCAATTCTCCCCGGTCAGCAATGCCGACTGGCGGTACACGTTGTCCTTTTTCAATGTTGTGAGCACAAGCCCACAGGGGCAGCAGCAGGCAGGCTGCTGCAAGGATAGTACGTAGGGTCATGGCGTTTCCTTATTGTTTGCAGGTGATCCGACCACTTGGTCATACGCTTTTAATGATAAGTGCGATCAATGTGGTTTTCCCGCAATCCCGATGCCACTTTGCGGGTGAACGCACATATCCATGAAAAAACGACGGCTTATACTGCGCTCAGTCACGCTTTGCAAAGATTATTCTGAATAATTGTAATCAAACGGTAAATAAACTTATGCACACTGGGTAACACCGTAGTTCTGGTCTATAGTCATTGGGCATTAAAATTTGCGCTCAGGACAGTCGGGCCGATTGTGGCACCGCAAGAGCGTATGATTCGCAGGAGATACAAGAATGAAAATTTTCCAACGCTACAACCCGCTTCAGGTGGCGAAGTACGTGAAGATCCTGTTCCGTGGACGGTTGTACATCAAGGATGTTGGCGCTTTTGAGTTTGATAAGGGCAAGATCCTTGTCCCAAAAGTGAAGGACAAACAGCACCTGTCTGTGATGTCCGAAGTCAACCGTCAGGTTATGCGTCTGCAAACTGAGATGGCTTAACCAACGTGCTATGCAGTAGTTAAAAAAACGGCTCCCGATGGGAGCCGTTGATGTTTGTGGGGGCAGGAACCTTACGCCGACACCTTCTCTTCCGCATCCGGCAGCTTCGGCACCAGCACGGTCGGTTTGTTGTCGATGCGCGTCACCAGCAGCTGGTCGATGCGGTAGTTATCAATATCCACCACTTCAAACTTGTAGCCGGAGAACTTCACCGAGTCGGTACGTTTCGGGATCTTACGCAGCATAAACATCATAAAACCGCCGATGGTCTCGTAGTTTCCGGACTGCGGGAACTCGTCGATATCCAGCACGCGCATCACGTCTTCAATTGGCGTGCCGCCATCAATCAGCCATGAATTATCGTCACGCTGAACAATCTGCTCTTCCAGCCCCTGGCCTACCAGGTCGCCCATCAGCGTGGTCATGACGTCGTTGAGGGTGATAATACCCACCACCAGCGCGTATTCGTTCATGATCACCGCGAAGTCTTCCCCGGCGGTTTTGAAGCTTTCCAGCGCTTCGGAGAGCGTCAGGGTGTCCGGCACAATCAGGGTATTGCGGATTTGCACGCCGCTGTTCAGCGCCAGGCTCTGGTTCGCCAGCACGCGGTTCAGCAGGTCTTTGGAGTCGACGTAACCGATGATGTGGTCAATATCTTCATTACAGACCAGGAACTTGGAGTGCGGATGCTGCGCCACTTTGTTCTTCAGGCTCTGCTCATCTTCGTGTAAATCGAACCAGATAATGCTTTCACGGCCCGTCATGGAAGAGGGCACGGTACGGGATTCCAGTTCGAATACGTTCTCAATCAGCTCGTGTTCCTGCTTACGCAGTACCCCGGCCAGCGCGCCGGCTTCCACCACCGCATAAATGTCGTCAGAGGTGATGTCATCTTTACGCACCATCGGCAGCTTAAAGATGCGGAAAATGACGTTTGCCAGGCCGTTGAAGAACCACACCAGCGGGCGGAACACAAACAGGCAGAAGCGCATCGGGTTGATGATACGCAAAGCCACGGCTTCTGGCGCAATCATACCGATGCGTTTCGGGGTCAGGTCGGCGAAGAGGATGAACAGCCCGGTCACCAGCGAGAAGGAGAGGATAAAGCTCAGCTGTTCGGCCAGTTCGGCGGACATGTACTGCGCAAAGAGGCTATAAAACGCCGGGGAAAATGCCGCATCGCCCACGATACCGCCCAGGATAGCCACCGCGTTCAGACCAATTTGTACCACGGTAAAGAAGGTACCGGGGTTTTCCTGCATTTTGAGAATGCGTGAGGCGTTGATGTTGCCCTCGTCGGCGAGCAGCTTCAGTTTGATTTTACGGGACGCGGCCAGCGAGATCTCGGATATCGAGAAAAATGCACTGACGGCAATCAGACAAAGTATTACTAAAATACTGTTTAACATAGTTTATCCGGCTTCTCGCCAGATCCTCAGAAGGGGAGTTGATACCATTTGTGTGGAAACACATTGAACATCAGCTCGTAGCGTTGAGCCGATTATTTCAGCGGCTAGTATAGCGTAAAGAGATGTAAATCTGCCAGAGGTCACATTTTTACATAAAACAGACCGGACAGCGGGTGCTGCCCGGTACGGGCGACGATCTAACGGCTGATAATCAGGCCAGCTGTGGTGGCAGGCAGACGCCGATACCTCCGATTCCGCAGTAGCCGTACGGGTTTTTATGCAGATACTGCTGGTGATCGTCCTCGGCGTAGTAGAACGGTTTCGCGGTGGTGATTTCCGTGGTCACCTCGCGCGTATCGCCCGCTTCACGCATGGCCTGCTGGAAACGCTCAAGGCTGGCGCGCGCGGCGGCATCCTGCTCAGGGGTGAGCGGATAGATAGCCGAGCGGTACTGCGTGCCGTGGTCGTTGCCCTGACGCATGCCCTGCGCCGGGTCGTGGTTTTCCCAGAAGACCTGCAGGAGCTGTTCGTAGCTGATTACCGTCGGGTCGTACACTACGCGTACCGCTT
Organism: Enterobacter cloacae complex sp. IR5422; assembly: GCF_049238165.1. NCBI lineage: Bacteria > Pseudomonadati > Pseudomonadota > Gammaproteobacteria > Enterobacterales > Enterobacteriaceae > Enterobacter > Enterobacter cloacae complex sp. IR5422. The sequence goes on from NZ_JBMKHT010000039.1 coordinate 31,203, forward strand.
CCGCATGGCCGGTTTCGCCGGAGCAGACTTCGCGGTAGGTTGGATTCGGCGTGTAACCGCCCGTGTAGCCGGCTGCCGTGCTGTAAACGCCAGGCAGCTGCCAGAAGAGGCGCTCAACGCCCCAGAAGCAGCCCATAGCGAACAGGGCGATTTCCATGCCATCAGGAACGTTAGTCATGGAATGGCCATTGACGGCGTGTAAAGTTGCCACAGGCATAGGGGTGTTGCGTCCCGGTAATGCATCAGCTTGTGAAACCAGATGCTTTTTGTCGAATAAACTCACGGTGGGGCCTCCCGGGGTGCGATGTTTCGGTTAAGGTTGTCACGGCGCGTTTAATTGAACACAATAAATGCGCTGAATGAGTCTAGATTTAATCATAAGAAATATTTGGGTGTTACACCCATTTTCAACCCGAGATTCGGGTTCTTGGCCAACAGGCCGTATTTTGCCGCGGAGCGGCACTTCATTTGCTTCCAGGGTGGAAACAGGGATATTCAGGAGAAAACGTGACAAAAATCCGCCAGTTATGTTTAGTCAGTCTGTTGCTGACAAGCGGGATTGCCAGCGCGGCGAATGTCCGTTTGCAGGTTGAGGGGTTATCCGGGGCGCTACAAAAAAACGTGCGTGCGCAGCTATCGACCATCCAGAGTGATGAGGTGACGCCGGACCGGCGTTTCCGCGCGCGCGTCGATGATGCCATCCGTGAAGGACTAAAAGCGCTGGGGTATTACGAACCCACCATTGATTTCGATCTCCGCCCGCCCCCAAAGAAGGGGCGCCAGGTGCTTATTGCCCGCGTTTCGCCGGGCGAGCCGGTGCTGATTGGCGGCACCAACGTCATCCTGCGCGGCGGGGCGCGTACCGACCGGGATTACCTCGACTTGCTCAGCACGCGGCCGAAAATCGGCACCGTGCTCAACCACGGTGACTACGACCACTTCAAAAAAGAGCTGACCAGCGTTTCCCTGCGTAAGGGCTACTTTGACAGCCAGTTCAATAAAAGCCAGCTGGGCATTGCGCTGGCGCGACGTCAGGCCTTCTGGGATATCGACTACGACAGCGGAGAACGCTACCGCTTTGGCGACGTGACGTTCGAAGGGTCGCAAATTCGTGAAGAGTACCTGCAAAACCTCGTGCCCTTTAAAAAAGGGGATTACTACCAGTCGAGCGACCTGGGAGAGCTGAACCGACGGCTCTCAGCCACCGGCTGGTTTAACTCCGTGGTTGTCGCCCCTGAATTTGATAAGTCTCGCAAAACCAAGGTGTTGCCGCTGCACGGCGTTGTTTCGCCGCGCACCGAGAACACCATTGAAACCGGTGTGGGCTATTCGACGGACGTTGGCCCGCGCGTGAAGGCCACCTGGAAAAAGCCGTGGATGAACTCCTACGGCCATAGCCTGACCACCAGCGCCAGCATTTCCGCCCCGGAACAGCAGCTCGATTTCAGCTATAAAATGCCGCTGCTGAAAAATCCGCTTGAGCAATATTACCTGGTTCAGGGGGGCTTTAAGCGCACCGACCTGAACGATACCGAGTCCGATTCCACCACGCTTGCCGTGTCGCGTTACTGGGATCTCTCCAGCGGCTGGCAGCGCGCCATCAACCTGCGCTGGAGCCTGGATCACTTTACCCAGGCCAACGTCACCAACACCACCATGCTGCTCTATCCTGGGGTGATGATCAGTCGCACCCGCTCACGCGGCGGCCTGATGCCGACCTGGGGCGATTCCCAGCGTTACTCTATCGATTACTCCAACACCATGTGGGGTTCCGACGTGGATTTCTCGGTGATTCAGGCGCAGAACGTCTGGATCCGCACGCTGTATGACAAACACCGCTTTGTGGTGCGCGGCAACCTCGGCTGGATTGAAACCGGCGACTTCGACAAGGTCCCGCCGGACCTGCGCTTCTTCGCCGGGGGCGATCGCAGCATCCGCGGCTATAAATACAAATCCATCGCGCCTAAGGACGATGACGGCAAGCTGATCGGTGCCTCTAAGCTTGCTACCGGCTCGCTGGAGTACCAGTACAACGTCAGCGGAAAATGGTGGGGCGCCATGTTCGTCGACGGCGGCGAAGCGGTGAGCGATATCCGCCGCAGCGATTTTAAAACCGGCGCGGGCGTCGGCGTACGCTGGCAGTCACCCGTCGGGCCCATCAAGCTCGATTTCGCCGTGCCGGTGGGCGACAAAGAAGAACACGGATTACAGTTTTACATCGGTCTGGGGCCTGAATTATGAGTTTATGGAAGAAGATAAGCCTCGGGGTGCTGATTTTTATCGTGCTGCTGCTCGGTACGGTGGCGTTTCTGGTAGGAACGACGACCGGGCTGCATCTGCTGTTTAACGCCGCGAACCGCTGGGTGCCGGGGCTGGAGATTGGCCAGGTGACGGGCGGCTGGCGCGACCTGCGCCTGAAGAACATCCGCTATGAGCAGCCGGGCGTGGCGGTGAACGCCGGGGAGTTTCACCTGGCGGTGAAGCTGGGCTGTCTGCGTGACAGCAAGCTCTGCGTCAACGACTTGTCGCTAAAAGACGTCAACGTGGCGATAGATTCGAAGAAAATGCCGAAGTCTGCGCCGGTAGAGGAAGAGGACAGCGGTCCGCTGAATCTCTCCACGCCGTACCCTATCGCGCTTTATCGGGTGGCGCTTGATAACGTCAATGTCAAAATCGACGACACCACCGTGTCCGTGATGGATTTCAGCTCCGGCCTGCGCTGGCAGGAGAAAAACCTCACCCTGACGCCAACCTCCCTGCAGGGCTTGCTGATCGCGCTGCCGAAAGTGGCCGACGTGGCGCAGGAAGAGATCGTCGAGCCGAAGATCCAGAACCCGCAGCCGGAAGAGAAGCCGCTGGGCGAAACGCTGAAAGACCTCTTCTCGAAGCCTGTCCTGCCGGAAATGACCGATGTGCATCTGCCGCTGAACCTCAATATTGAAGAGTTCAAAGGCGAGCAGCTGCGCCTGACAGGCGATACCGACCTGACGGTCTATAACATGCTGCTGAAAGTCAGCAGCATTGACGGCAACATGAAGCTCGACGCGCTGGATATCGACACCAATCAGGGCTCGGTGAACGCGTCAGGCAACGCCCTGCTGCGCGACAACTGGCCGGTGGATATCACGCTGAATAGCGCCCTGAACATTGACCCGCTCAAAGGCGAGAAGGTGAAGGTCAAAGTGGGCGGGGCGCTGCGCGAGAAGCTGGATGTCGGGGTCAATCTCTCCGGCCCGGTGGACATGGTCCTGCGTGCGCAAACCCAGCTGGCGGAAGCCGGGCTGCCGCTCAATCTTGAGGTGGTCAGCAAGCAGCTTTACTGGCCGTTCACCGGCGAAAAACAGTACCAGGCCGATGACCTGAAGCTGAAGCTGAGCGGTAAGATGACCGACTATACGCTCTCGTTCCGCACCGCAGTGAAGGGGCAGGGCGTGCCGCCCGCGAACATCACCCTGGATGCGAAGGGCAATGAACAGCAGGTTAACCTCGACAAGCTGACCGTCGCGGCGCTGGAAGGCAAAACCGAGCTGACCGCGCTGCTCGACTGGCAGCAGGCGATCAGCTGGCGCGGCGAGCTGAAGCTGACGGGCATTAACACCGCCAAAGAGGTGCCGGACTGGCCGTCGAAGCTGGATGGCCTGATCAAAACCCGCGGCAGCTTGTACGGCGGCACGTGGCAGATGGACGTGCCGGAGATCAAGCTCACCGGGAACGTGAAGCAGAACAAGGTAAACGTTGAAGGCTCGGTGAAAGGCAACAGCTACCTGCAGTGGATTATCCCGGGTCTGCACGTGGCGCTGGGCCGCAACACGGCGGATATCAAAGGCGAGCTGGGGGTGAAAGATCTCAATCTGGACGCCACCATCGATGCGCCGAATCTGGATAACGCCCTGCCGGGCCTGGGCGGTACGGCGAAGGGGCTCCTGAAGGTGCGCGGCACGGTAGACGCGCCGCAGCTGCTGGCGGACATTACCGCCAATAACCTGCGCTGGCAGGCGCTGAGCGTTGCCCGCGTTCGTGTGGAAGGGGATGTGAAATCCACTGACCAGATCGGCGGTAACCTGAACCTGCGCGTAGAGCGCATTTCTCAGCCGGACGTCAACATCAGCCTGGTCACCCTGGACGCGAAAGGGAACGAGAAGCAGCACGACCTGCAGCTGCGCGTGCAGGGCGAGCCGGTCTCCGGCCAGCTTCACCTGACCGGCAGCTTCGACCGCAAAGAGGAGCGCTGGAAAGGGACGCTGGATAACACCCGCTTCAACACGCCGGTCGGGCCGCTGGCGCTGTCGCGCGCCATCGCGCTGGACTACCGCAACGCCGAGCAGAAGATCAGCATTGGGCCGCACTGCTGGACCAACCCGAATGCGGAACTGTGCGTGCCGCAGACCATCGACGCGGGTGCGGAAGGACGTGCGCAGATCAACCTCAACCGCTTCGATCTGGCGATGCTGAAACCGTTTATGCCGGATACTACCCAGGCCAGCGGCGTCTTCAGCGGAAAAGCCGATGTCGCCTGGGACACCACCAAAGAGGGGCTGCCGCAGGGTAGCGTCACGCTGTCCGGGCGTAACGTGAAGGTGACGCAGGAGGTGAATGACGCGCCGCTGCCGGTGGCCTTCGACACCCTGAACCTGAGCGCGGACCTGCATAACAACCGTGCGGAGCTGGGCTGGCTGATTCGTCTCACCAACAACGGTCAGTTTGACGGCAAGGTTCAAATTACCGACCCACAGGGACGGCGAAATCTGGGCGGCAACGTCACTATCCGCAACTTCAACCTGGCGATGGTGAACCCGATTTTCGCGCGCGGGGAAAAAGCCGAGGGCATGGTGAACGCCAACCTGCGCCTGGCGGGCAATGCGCAAAGCCCACAGCTGTTCGGCCAGCTGCGGCTCAGCGGCGTGGATATTGACGGCAACTTTATGCCGTTTGACATGCAGCCGAGCCAGATCGCGATGAACTTCAACGGCATGAGCTCGACGCTGAGCGGATCGGTACTGACGCAGCAGGGGCAAATCAACCTGAGCGGCGACGCGGACTGGAGCCAGCTCGACAACTGGCGCGCCCGTATTGCCGCGAAGGGCAGTAAGGTGCGCATCACCGTACCGCCGATGGTGCGACTGGACGTCTCGCCTGATGTGGTCTTTGAAGCCACGCCAAGCCTCTTCACGCTTGACGGTCGCGTCGACGTGCCGTGGGCGCGCATCGTGGTTCACGACGTGCCGGAAAGTGCGGTCGGCGTCTCAAGTGATGAAGTTATGCTCAATGAAAATCTGAAACCGGTCGAACAGAAGAGCGCGGGCATACCGATTAATAGTAACCTTATCGTGCACGTGGGGAATAACGTGCGGTTGGATGCGTTTGGGCTGAAGGCGAGGCTTACGGGCGACCTAAAGGTGGCGCAGGATAAACAAGGGCTTGGCCTGAACGGGCAGATCAATATCCCTGAAGGGCGATTCCACGCCTATGGTCAGGATCTGATTGTCCGTAAAGGCGAGCTGCTGTTCTCCGGTCCACCGGATCAACCCTTGCTGAACATTGAAGCGATTCGTAACCCGGAAGCGACGGAAAACGACGTCATTGCCGGGGTACGCGTCACCGGTTCCGCCGACGAACCGAAGGCGGAGATCTTCTCTGACCCGGCGATGTCCCAGCAGGAAGCCCTCTCTTACCTGCTGCGTGGTCAAGGTCTCGACAGCGGTCAGAGCGACAGCGCGGCGATGACTTCGATGTTAGTGGGGCTGGGGGTTGCACAAAGTGGGCAGGTTGTGGGTAAAATCGGCGAGACGTTCGGCGTAAGCAATCTGGCGCTGGACACCCAGGGCGTGGGTGACTCCTCGCAGGTGGTGGTCAGCGGCTATGTACTGCCGGGTCTGCAGGTAAAATATGGTGTGGGGATCTTTGACTCACTGGCAACACTCACGTTACGCTATCGCCTGATGCCTAAGCTATATCTGGAAGCAGTGTCCGGCGTAGACCAGGCACTTGATCTGCTCTATCAGTTTGAGTTTTAGCAATGCGAATATTTGTCTACGGCAGTTTACGAACCAGGCAAGGCAACAGTCACTGGATGACCAATGCCCAGCTACTGGGGAATTACAATATCGAGAACTACCAGTTGTACAGCCTGGGCCACTATCCAGGCGCGGTTCCGGGCGAAGGAACAGTACAGGGTGAAGTTTATCGTATTGATAACGCGACGCTTGCCGAACTTGATGCCTTGCGCACCAGGGGCGGTGAATACGCACGCCAGTTGATCCAGACGCCGTACGGAAGCGCGTGGATGTATGTCTACCAGCGTCCAGTCGACGGGTTAACGCGGATCGTAAGCGGTAACTGGTTAGACAGAGACCAGTACTGAAAAACGACAACGCCACCGTAAGGTGGCGTTGTTTTTTTATTCCTTCAACTCTCTTCTGTATCCCGGCGTCGGGTTAAAAACAGAGGAACGAACAGCATGATGTACGGCGCAATAAGCCATAAAAAACACAAGGCGCGTGAACGGCCATAGTAGTTTATGCACCGCGTATTGCTTGAAATGACGGGCAGGAAACACAGTAAAAACAGCAGAATCACATAATCGCTTCGATAAGGGATCCATAAGTAAAACAAAAACCAGGCAAGCTGGAATGTCATGATGCAGAGATACTGCCATTTACTGTCTTTACCGTAACAGTCAAACGCCTTTATGTAGCCCATCTTTATGCTTTGAAGAAAGAAACTTAGGGAAGTTGCGATTAAGTGGTCCGCAGCTCCCGATATGACGCCCCAAACCGTCCTTTATCGACGTCCTGTGGCTCAATTTTCCAATTTTCAGCCCAAAATCGTCTCTTCGTGGCTGATTTTGGCCCTG